>JBMFXL010000125.1:0-5320 GCA_049964275.1 Acidimicrobiales bacterium
GCGCATCCGATTGGTGAGCCTTCCTCTTTTGCGGTTGAGCCCGAGGTAATCCACTACCAGAGTTCAAGTGAACGCGTGAGTCGTCACTTCGGCGAACCATTCGAAGAGGCGGTTGAGGAACTGACTGTGCACGCGAGGCTCTATCGCACACCCCTTGAGCCCCGGGGTGTGGTTCTCTGGTGTCATGGAGGACCGATCAGTCAGACTCGAGTGACCTATAACCCTCGATTGACGTCGGTGCTGAATGCTGGATACCACGTCCTCTACCCCGACTTTCGCGGCTCATCTGGATGGGGCCGACGCTATCGCGATGCCCTCAAAGGGGGGTATGGCGCTGCGGATGTGGTCGATGCGCTGTGTGGGCTTGCTGAACTCGACGATCGTGGCCTTGTGGGCTCCCTCCCGGTCATTAGCGTCGGTGGTTCATCCGGTGGGCTGACCGCGCTGGGACTGTTGGCTCGCGCTCCGCGTCGAGTGGTGGGGGCCATTGTGTCATATCCCGTATCGGACTTATGGTCGCTGCGAACGCGCACACACCGATTCGAACGACATCTTTTCGATGAGCTGGTTGGCGACCCGGTGAGTGATCGTCGACGCTATCGACAGCGCTCGCCGAAATCGTGGAGCTATCCCTCTGGGCGGGCACTTATCTTCCAGGGGAGCCAAGACTCGGTCGTGCCCGCCCCCTTGACACGTTCGTTGGTCAAGAGACTCGCTCGCACGATCGAGGTAGAGTACGTTGAATTCAAGGGCGCCGGTCACGGTTGGTCCGATCCGGGATTCCTTGAGGAGGAGAGAGTACGAATGCTCCGGTTTCTCGACGAGGTCTCGTCGGCTACCCTGAATTGACATTTGCACTTGGGGAGCACATCGTGACCGACGCTCACTATCTCGTTCGCCCGGCGGGTCCACTCAATGGAGAGGTCACCATCTCGGGGGCGAAGAACTCAGTTTTGAAACTCATGGCGGCTACCTTGCTTGCGGAAGGTACCCATACTCTGACCAACGTTCCCGACATCACCGACGTTTGGATCATGGCAGAACTCCTCGAGTCGCTCGGGCAGCACGTGGACTTTGACCCCATCTCTCACACATTGACGATCGACACCCCCGCAACTGGGGATCTTGTCCCTGTGGGCACCTACGAGCGAATGGTCAAACTCCGAGCGTCCATCGTGGTACTCGGTGCGCTCGTGGGGCGCTGTCGTCGTGCGGAGGTTGCCCAACCTGGAGGCGATGATTTTGGGCAGCGTCCCATCGACTACCACGTCGATGGTCTTGAGGCACTCGGCGTGGAGTTCAAGGAGCGGCATGGCAGCCTGGTGGCTGATGGCACTCACCTTGCGGGTGGAGTGGTCATCTTGGAGTTCCCTAGCCATACTGCGACGGACAACGTACTCATGGCCGCCGTCCTCGCACCCGGGAAAACCGTCATCGAGAACGCCGCTCGGGAGCCCGAAGTCATTGATCTCGCTGACATGCTGAACGAGATGGGTGCACGCATTGTCGGTGCAGGTACCTCTCGGGTCGAGATCGAGGGAGTAGCACGCCTCAACCCGGCGAGCCATCGCGTCATCCCAGATCGTGTGGAGGCAGCAACCTATCTTGCTGCAACGGCCATTGCCGGTGGAGAGGTCCGAATAAACGAGATCTGCGCAGATCACATGGTGATGCTCCTACGTAAAGTGCAGGCGATCGGGGTGACGATCGAGAGCACGCCCGATCGCCTTCACGTTCGAGGCGATGGTCGCCTCACGGGGATCGACGTCGCTACACTCCCATATCCTGGCGTGGCTACGGACTATCAACCGCTTATCGTCACCATGCTTGCCGTTGCAAAGGGCGTTTCCGTCGTTACCGAGAATCTCTACTCTGGACGCTTCCGTTACATCGACGAGCTACGTCGAATGGGTGCCGACATTTCGACCGAGGGCCACCACGTCGTCGTCCGAGGGGTCCCTCGGCTCTCAGGTGCACCAGTCACTGCGCTCGATATTCGTGCGGGAGTCGCCCTCGTAGTGGCGGGGCTCGTCGCGGAGGGGGAAAGCCGAGTATTTGGAGCGTCTCATATTCGGCGAGGCTATGAACGGATCGAAGAGAAGCTCCGTGGACTCGGCGCCAACATCGTTCGAGAGGACGAGGCGTGAGCTCGACTGATCGTGCGTACCAGGTCGACGATATCGTGTTGCGGTATCACCAGGCCCTCGAGGGTGATCGAGGGGCATTGGCCCGTCTCATCTCGTGGATTGAACGTGGGCGAGAGGTGGTCAGCCTGCTCGAGTTGGAGTCGGCCGACGACCCTGACGCGAACGTGATCGGAATCACTGGCGCGCCGGGTGCAGGTAAGTCGACCCTGACCGACCAATTAGTGGGTTTACTTCGTCTGCAGCAAGGCGACGTTGCGGTGCTTGCCATCGATCCGACGTCGCCCTTCAGCGGTGGCGCGATACTCGGTGATCGCGTGCGCATGAACGGGCACAGGGGTGACACCGGTGTCTATATTCGCTCATTTGCCACCCGCGGACACCTTGGTGGCTTGGCGACCTCGGTGCCCGAAACCGTGACATTGCTCGAACATACCGGATTTCGCCATGTGATCATCGAGACGGTGGGTGTCGGCCAGGTCGAGGTGGAGATTGCGACGCAGGCGGATACCACCGTCGTCGTGGTGAACCCTGGTTGGGGGGATTCGATCCAGGCGAACAAGGCTGGTCTCATGGAGATTGCGGACATCTTCGTTATCAACAAGGCCGATCGAGACGGTACCCGCCAGACGCGTCGGGATCTCGAGAATATGTTAGAGCTCGGTGCCCATCGAAGCTGGACTCCGCCGATCGTTGAGACCGTGGCGTCAGAGGGGAAGGGCATCGACCGATTGGTCGAGGCGCTCGATGCACACCGTGAGTTTCTCGTGCGTACGGGTGAACGTCAGGCTCGTCGGCGGGCGCGCGCAGTCGCGGAATTCGAGCGGGATCTTCTTCGGCGGCTTCGACAGCACATCGCTGATGACCCTGCCGCGCGATCCCTCATTGAGAGGGTCCGAGAAGGCTTGCTCGAGCCTCGGGCAGCTGCTCGTCGGGTTATCGACGGAATATAGCCAGAGCGTGCTGTGGTCGGAGGTAGGTGGGTTGAGCGAACTGGGTTGGCGAGATAGCCTCGCCATATGAGCGAAAGTTTTGTAAGTCTTGAGCGGCGAGATGACGGCGTGGCAGTGATCCGCCTGGATCGTCCAAAAATGAATGCACTCTCAGGTGCCCTTCTTCAGCAGCTGGCTGAGGTTATCGAGACCCTGAGGAACGAGCCTCCTGGGGCAGTGGTGATCTGGGGAGGAGAGCGCATCTTCGCAGCGGGTGCTGAGATTGCGGAGTTCGGTGGACCAGAGGAGGCCAAGTTGCTCGGCGGCCTGTTCCACGCGGCCCTGAATGCCCTTGAGTCGCTTCCTTGTGTGACGATTGCGGCGATCGCAGGATTTGCTCTCGGTGGTGGTTGTGAGCTTGCCATGGCAGCTGACTTCCGGATTGCGACCGATCGAGCAAAACTTGGGCAGCCCGAGATCCTCTTGGGCATCATCCCAGGTGGTGGGGGAACCCAACGCCTTCCTCGCCTCATCGGAATTGCGCGGGCGAAGGAGCTCATCTATTCAGGACGACAGGTCGACGCTTCCGAGGCGCTCGACATCGGTCTGATTGATCGTGTTGTTCAGACCGAGCAGCTCTTCGACGCCGCAATCGAATGGGCTCGTACCTTCGCGAGTGGTCCAAAGGATGCGCTGAGACTTGCGAAGTCCGCGATTCAGGTAGGTGTCGAGCTTCCCCTCGAGGAAGGGCTCAAATATGAGCTCTCGCGCTTTGAAGAATCCGTCACTACTGACGATGCCACCGTGGGTATCGCGAGCTTCTTCGAAAATGGTCCCGGTAAGGCCGAGTTCCGCTGATGGACGAGCGCTCGCGGTATGGTCCACGAGCGAAATTGACAAAGCGGCTAGCCCGAGGCGGAATCCGCACGTGCGAGCGGTTCATACAGTCGAGTGACGTAATCTCTGACCATTCGATGAGAGGTGACAAAGGGTCCAAGACTCGTGAGGGAAGATTTGATCCTGCTGACGAACTGATGCGGAACGCCGGCAAGATCGCGATCGTAGAATGCGGGCAGTACTGAGCGCTCGAGCGTATTGAATAGCGCTTCCACGTCGTGGTTGTCTCGAAGTTCGGAGTCGCCGTGATCGTCCTCCAGACGTTCGATCACCCATCCATTCGTCCCGTCGTAGCACTCGGCCCACCAGCCGTCTGCGATCGATAGATTGAGCGAGCCATTGAGCGCTGCCTTCATTCCTGAGGTACCCGAGGCTTCGAGCGGATAGATCGGAGTGTTCAACCAGATATCTGACGCCTGGTAGATGTAGGACGCGAGCGCCATGTCGTAGTCCGGTATGAACACAAAGCTGAGTCGGCCCTCGATCGAGCGAGAGAACTCCATCACCTCGCGAATCATGGCCTTTCCTGGCTCATCCTGTGGATGGGCCTTGCCGGCGAAGAGGAACTGGACTCTACGTTGAGGGTCCGCGAGGAGCGCGCGGAGCCGATCACTCTGCCGAAGGAGAAGATTGGCGCGCTTGTAGGTCGCGAACCGGCGTGAGAACCCAATCGTCAAGGCCGAAGGATCAAAGGTTTGCTGCGTCCACTGGATGTCCTCGAGTGACCAGCCAGAACGAAGTAGCGCCCGTTGCAGTCTCCGCCGTATCTGCGGAAGCGCCAATGTCCTTGCATTGTTGCGCATCGCCCACAGGTCGGCATCGTCGACCTGGTGGAGAAGGGACCATGCGTTTTGGTCTCCGTCAACCCAGTGGTTCCCTAGTCGCTCAGTGAAGAAGCGCCGGGCATCCGGCCCCACCCAAGTTGGCGCGTGAACACCGTTGGTCACGTATTCGATCGGCACCTCGGAGACGGACCGCTCCGGCCAGAGCGGCTGGAAAAGGGCCTGGGAGGATCCTTGATGCTCACGAGAAACGGCGTTGGCCTTCGCTGACAGATGGAGGCTGAATGCAGCCATATTGAAGAGCGAACTCTCCTCGGCCGTCGGACTGCGACCTACATCGAGAATCGCTTCGAGATCGATGCCGTGTCGCTGCGCCCACGGAGCGAGGTAGGTGGCTACCAGCTCAACAGGGAAGCGATCGATTCCTGCATCCACCGTCGTGTGGGTCGTAAATAATGTTGACGCGCGCACGGTTTCCACCGCGCGATCGAACGAGACACCTTGTCGGACGAGTGCCTCGATTCTCCCTAGGTTCAGGAATCCTGCATGGCCCTCGTTGGAGTGA
>JBMFXL010000126.1:0-5305 GCA_049964275.1 Acidimicrobiales bacterium
CGGGGAGATACTGCACCTGCCTCCCCACCAGCTTCTCCACGATCGCAGGCACCACGTTTCCATGAGAGCAGGTCGCGATGATTCCCTGAGGGTCGAGTGAAAGCATGAATGAATCGATTGCCGAGTAGGTCGTCGATTCGGATAACCGCTCGTCGATCTTGATCTCCAAGCCGCACCGAGCGGCAAGCGGCTCCAGGGTCTCTATGCACCTTGCGTAGGGCGAGGAGTACAACGCGGTGAACGAAAGGTCACCGAACTCTTCAACGAGTAGCTCCGCCTGGAGTACTCCTTCGTTTGTCAGGTGGCGTTGTGGATCGTCTGGATTCCATGGTTCTCTTCGACCCGCACGACCATGACGAATAATCAGTGCTCGCATCTCAACCGCCTCGACGTGACGCCGACGAAACTGCAACTCTCGGTGACTCGGCAACAGCCATCACCTATGGTACCAACCTGTGGATAACTTTTGTTGGCTCGGACCAGAAAGTTAACAAAGTCACAATTTCGAGAGGCGGGCAATAGAATTGCCATCCGGCCGTCCCGCACCGCTTAGAGCGAGTAAGAGTCCGTTCGCCGAGTCGACGACTGGTTGATGAGCAAGGAACTTCGATGAGAGCACCTCTACGCGTCTACTACACGGTCGTCGCGGTATTTGCACTCGGGCAAGGGCTTACGCTTGGCTACTCAGTCGTCTACATGCATGATGCGCGCCACTACGCCATCCCTCTCGCGGGCACGATCGTGGCCGTCACCGGCGCAGTCGGTCTCGTTACCGCACCTATTGGGGGAACGCTCACCGACCGATTCGGGCCAGCAAAGATGCTCACCTTCGGACTCGGCGTACAGTTCTTCGGTGTCCTCGTCTTCGCACACACGGCATCCCCACTCATGAGTGCAATCGGGCTTGGCCTGATCGGCCTCGGCGCGTCGATCGCCTGGCCAGCTCAGTACTCACTCCTTACCGCTCTGACGAGAGCAGAAGGTCGCACACGGGCGTACGCGCTTCAGTTCACCATCCTCAATGCGGGGATCGGAGTCGGTGGAATCGTAGGGGGTCTCCTTATCAAGCTCGATCAGCCATCGAGTTTTGTCTTCGTGTACGACCTCTACGCTGGAATGATCGTTGTTGCGACCTTACTCATCGGGGTAACATTTCGCGAGCCTTGGATTCCCCCGCCGCACGTGGATCATCCAATACCTCCGTCCTATCGACGGGTGTTTGCCAACCGAGCGTTCCGGAACTACATGGCGTTCTCGATGTTCCTCGTTGTCTTCAGTTACGGTCAGTTCGATGCGGGATGGGCCGCCTACGCGACGATCTATGCACACGCATCCCCTCACGTCGTGGGTCTCAGTTACGCCGCGAATACCGGCGTCATCGTGATCGCCCAGCTCGTTGCCGTACGCTACGTCGACCGACTGCCACGTTCCCGCGCACTGACATTCGTTGCGCTTGGGTGGTCGGCATCATGGCTCATTGCCGCGCTCGCACTCCTGCCTGGTCTCCCTCAATTCGCCGTCGACGTCACCTTGTGCGGGGCACTTGGCCTTTTCGGCCTCACTGAAACGCTCTACAGTCCTGTAGGCAACGCGCTCGTCAATGACCTCGCGGACGATGCAACCCGCGGCCGCTACAACGCACTGTCAAGTTCTACCTGGTCATTTGCCAATCTCGTCGGGGGACCCACTGCCGGACTACTACTCGGACTCGGAACTGCACTTCCATGGCTAGGGGCGGTCATCTTGGGAACTGGCCTCTCGTCGCTTCTTGCACATCGGCTCCGTAGGGTGTTGCCAACTCAGGTCGAGGCAGCGAAGTCCTCTCGGGCAGGCGCCGAGGGCGACTAGTTAATCTCCTCGCGCTCATCTCCCGTCGCGATGGGGCTGTGTGGGTCCTCGATCCACTCAGACCATGAGCCTATGTACATCGCGCCCCGCTCAAATCCGGCCTCCATGAGTCCAGCCATGAGAAGCGCCGCCGATACGCCAGAGCCACAGTAGGTCACATAGGGGATGTCGGCATCAATGGGAACAGACTCTCTGAGTAGGCGTTGTCGCCACTGATCAGCCGCCATCGGGCGTTTGACATCATCCACGAAGTACTCAAGTGGGAGACTGTACGCACCAGGTATGTGTCCTGCAGTGTGATCGATGGGCTCGACCTCGCCACGGTAACGAGCTCGCCCACGGGCATCGAGCACCACGCGCTCGTGGGCAAGACGCTCGAACGTCGGCTTGTCGAGTATTTGCACCTTCGGAGGTAGCTGCGTCAAGTCTCCGCGCACGGGCACGTCCACGGCACCCATCTCCACAGGAAGGTCCGCGGCCTCCCATGCACGAAGCCCGCCGCGCAGGATGTACGTCCGCGCATGACCGAGATGGCCAAGCAAGGCCCAGCATCTCGCCGCAGCCATGCCTTCGGCTTGGTCGTAGCAGATAATGATGGAGTCGCGAGAGATACCGTACGTTCGAAAGACCTCAATCAACTCGTCATCATCCGGTAGTGGATGTCGACCACCGCGCCCAGGTGTGCCCGAGAGCTCCTGATCGAGACTGATGAATTGTGCTCCAGGAATGTGCCCACGTAGAAAGTCATCCTTGCCGACGCGGCCATCAAGGGACCATCTCACATCGAGGAACACGAGCAACGACTGTTCGAAGGTCTCAATCTCAGCGGGCTCGACGAAGATTTGCATAGGGCCAGCCTAGGATCAGGGAGATCGCAACAACCACCTTCGTCCCAATGCCAAAGCCAAGGCTCGAATCCCGATACGCGATGGTCGATTGGAGCGCCGCATCTCGACCGAAACTCGGTACTGATTCCGTATGGATCGGAGTGATCGAGGACTCGAGTGGGTCACCGACGCTCACCAATGTCGCAACCCGACGAGCGGCAGAGTCACTTATCGAGGCGCTCGCATTGCGAACACGACGCGCATCGGCTCAGCTGGTGCTCGGTCTCGACTTTGCGCTGACCTATCCAGAGGAGGTAGCGCTCAAGCTCTCGTCCGTCGCCGGATCTGCTGGCCCCACCGGTACGCACCTCGCGCATTGGCTGTGGGCACTCCTCGACGAACTGATCATCGACGAACCATCGAATCTCAACAACCGGATCGCAGTCGCGGACGTACTGAACGAACAACTCAGCGAGCCTCTGTTCTGGGGCCTGCCCAGTGGTTGTGGGAACCAATCGGCCGACACCACACATGGCAACGTATCACGACGTCAGCTCCCCACCACATTGCCCAGGTTCAGGCGCTGCGATCAGCTGGCATCATTGGCCGTCAAAGGATTCATCTCTTCGCCATTTCAGCTCTTCGGGGCTGGCGCAGTCGGGAGTCAGAGTCTTCTCGGGATGGCCATGCTCGGAAGGCTCGAACGTCGGATCGGCCCCATCGACCTGTGGCCATACGAGCGCAGCGGTGCTCCGATCGTGGCGGTCGAGGTCTGGCCGACACTACACGTGTCGAAGCCGATCAGCGTCCATCTAGACGGAGGGATCAAGGATCAGACGCAGGTGGAACAGTGCGTGATCGAACTCTCTTCGACGTGGACTCATCACGATGTGCAATGCTCTGACCTGACGCGGATTCCGTGCGATGGCTGGATCTTCGGGCTCGAGAAATGAGGCAAGCACCTACTATTTCCGAACGCATCCTGGGAACCAGTGGACCACCGTAGTCACCGGGGGTTGAGGTCGAGGCTGCTGGGATGCTCTGTCAACGACGCACGAACGGTTCCTCCAGCGACTCTCACAAACTCCACACCCGATAAGAAGGCGTTGGATCCTCCTCGGAAGTCACCTCCAACGAGAGGGGGGTTCGAGCGCCCTCAGCCCCCGATTGCGCTACCGCCTTCTCGCTCGTAAACGGCATCGGCATACCCTTCAAGCACTTGGGCGCATCTCGCGATCGCCATCTCGGCATCACTCATCCCATGCGCACCCAGCAAATCGCGTGCCTTGACCTTGTCAAACCATCGCTGGAGCTTTGCGAAATCCTCTTCGTTCTCCTCAAGCTCAGCGTAGGTGTAGTGCTCCGCGACAATCTCTTTCTCCACCTGCGCGAGGAAATCCTGGCAGCGATCGATAATTTCCTCGTATTCATCGTTGCGAGCGAGGTTGAACATCGTCACCACGTCAGCACCGTTGGCGAGTGCGTTGGCAAGAAAAAGCGTTGCGGTACCATGCATCTCATCAATGATCTCGCTGCGTAATCTACGCAGTGCCCGCTCGTTCGAGACACTTGCAGGAAGGGCTGCAGTCGCATTCACGAGATAGATCGCACCCAGCGTCTTCAAACGACGCCACACCGATGCACGCAGGCGAGTCGGTTCGCTCGGCACACGATAAGTCAGTATGAGCCATTGCGGATCCGTTCCGTCAGGCACGGTTGAACCACTCTGGCTGCTCGGCCATACGCCGCAAATACTCTCCCTCGCTGATCAGCCCTCTCGCTGAATCGTCCACCATATCACAAGGCTAGTTTTGTCGCCTCCCGACGCGTCGGAGGATTTGACGCGCCGGAGACGACGATTCCAAGAGGGTTACGCCTTCCTCGTCGCACGCACCAACGACCAACTCAGCGCGAGCACCCAGAAGATTGGCAACGCCCACCATCCCGACACGTTTGCCTGATGAAGGAGCTCAACCGCAACAAGACCGACTACCACTCCAATCGCGATGCGTACGTCGTCACCAACGATGAAGTCCCAGAGGAATGTGCCGAAAGACCGAAGTCCTCGCGTCAGTCGATTCATGCCCCGACCACCGATCCACTCGAGAGCAACGCTTGACGCTTCCCTCGCAGCAGCCCTATCAGGATGAACGAGAGCACTAGGACTGCAGGGATGATTCCGAGCAACGACACATCCGACCCAGGCCAGTGTGCGCCGGCACCTTCGGCGCCCCAGAAGGTACCAAAGCTCACGAGAAGGACCCCAACCACGTATTTGATGGAGTTCTCCGGTACGCGCGAGAGCGGTCCACGAACGATCACTGCAATAGCCAGTGTCACCGCTATGGCAGCGAGCGCAGCAATGGCAGCCAGCGGGACATCGTGGGCATTCGCGCCAAAGGTCACCACGATGAAAGCCACTTCCAGGCCCTCAAGTAGCACCGCCTTGAATGCGAGCATGAACGAATACGGGTCGCCACCATGGAAGCCCGAGCGTGAAAGCGCGGTTTCTGAGGTCGCTTCCTTGACCAGCTTGGCATAGATCGCATCTTCATCGTGAAGCGCCTTGTACCCGGACGCTCGGAGAACCGCCTTTCGCAGCCACCCAAGTCCGAAGATCAACAAGAGGG
>JBMFXL010000127.1:0-5299 GCA_049964275.1 Acidimicrobiales bacterium
CCTTGGGATTAAAAGTCCCCTGCTCTACCGGATGAGCTAGCGGCCCGAAGCACCATGTAAGGCTATCCCCCGGCCTGTTTGAATTCGGGCGGTTTTCCTAAACTCGATAGATTGGCCTCGTGACGGATTTCGGGAATCGACATTCGGGTGATGAGCAAACATTTGAGGAGTGGTCATGCCTAGTGATCGATGGGTGAACGAGGACGTGTCAGAGATGAGCAACGAGCATCTCGAGGAGATGATCGTTGCGGCTGAGCAACGAGTTGGTCAGTTGTCTGACGCGCTTCGAGAGGTCGCCTATTCTCGTCTGACCAACCACACCGAGGAGGATGCACATACGTGAGCGTGAGATGTAGGTACTTCGCACTCGCGCGTGAACTAAGTGGCACACCCCTCGAGTCCTATGACTTCGAAGGCACGCTCGGTGACTTTATCGACCTCTTGATCAATCACCACGGCGACGCCTTCGAACGCTTGCTCTCACATTCGGCGGTGTGGGTCAATGGAGAACCAGTGGATCGTCAGACACGTCTTCAGCCTGGCGATGAAGTGGCGATCCTGCCACCTGTCTCCGGCGGTTAGCACACGAAGCAGATGGATTTCCCCGACGTGGCCATGAGAATTTTCTTATTGAAGTTCATGAGCGATTCAGTCATAGTCGATAGGTTCATTTCGAATTGAGAAGGGATGAAGTGTCGTCACAATGTCCATCGACGCAGATGAAGTACTGAGGAAGACCGTTCTCGAAGCCGACCTCGAGAGTGATCATGACTCCCACTCGAGGAGGGTGAACTTCGTTGCTCGTCTCACCTCGCTTCTTGGCATCGCGCTCCTTTTCCTGCTCGCGGTGGAGGGGGTCTCTGTTCCCTTCATCAGTCAACTCTTCACCTGGCACGTCGTCGTTGGTGTCGTCCTGATCCCGGTGATGACTGCGAAAATTGCGGTCACCTCCTATCGGTTTGCGCTCTACTACGTCAAGACTCCGGATTTCAAACGGGCCGGTCCTCCCTGGATGCCACTTCGTGTCATCGGGCCATTCGTGGTCGTGTCCACGGTGATCATGATGGCGAGTGGGGTGATGCTCATGGTCGTCGGGCCCTACAGTTCCCAACGTTCGCTCTGGTTCACTCTCCATCGTGCAAGTTTCATAGCGTGGTTCGTGCTCATGGCGATTCATGTGCTTTCCTATTCACTTCGGGCAGCGAACGTCTCATTGCGAGACCTCCGGAGAATTCGTTCCCTTTCGCCTACCGTGTCGACCGACTCGTGGTACCGGATCATGATCGTTATCGTCACGATCGCGGTGGGAGTCGGTCTTGCGACGAGGTTCGGTACCGAGATCCATCTTTGGATCGAGGCGTTCCACTCGACTGCGCTCCAACATCTGCACAACTGACCGCCAAGTGGTGGTCCGTGGAGGAAAGTAATCCAGCAGAACACGTGCTCGAAGGACGACGTTGAGTTGCCGTGTCGTCGGGATGCTCCCACACAAGAGGCCCCGGCATATGCCTGGGCCTCTTGTGATTACGTATGAAACCGCTTACTCACCTGACCGTGCCGAATGGCCATCGAGAAGGGTTTTTATGAGGGTGATAGGTCGAGACGCTACCACCAGTCGTGCTACTTCTTGGTCTCCCAGAAGATCGTGTCGATCTGACCGATTTCGTCGAGCAGGCGATCGGCGACCGTGACGTCGTTCGTTTTTTTCGTTTCGCCTGCACTCTTGGTTGCGGCCCAGAAGAGCTGATGAAGCTGTGGATACTTCTCCAGGTGCTCCGGCTTGAAGTAATCGGTCCATAGCACCCAAAGGTGATGCTTGACGAGCTCTGCGCGTTCCTCCTTGATGGCGACGGCGCGTCCGCGGAAGACCTCGTCATCGGATGAATTGAACTTCTCCATGCACGCCTTGACGGATTGCGCTTCGATGCGCGCCTGTGCGGGGTCGTACACGCCGCAAGGCAGGTCGCAGTGGGCACGCACGGTGATCGGTGGGCGTACGGTATCGATGAGTCGAAGTGCGCTAGTAAGCAAGTTCATCGAGTTCTCCTCGTAATCGACAGTGTGGTTACCTCGATAACATTACCGGTAATTGCGTTAGATCAACGAAACAGCCTTCGTGGCATGTGTGGCAGTTGGGAAATGAGACCTTGGAATCACGTGTACTTGATCCTCGACGAGCCATTCGATACGCGCTGCGCGCCTCAAGGAGAGCCGTGGCGCGTGCGGCATGGATGAGAGTAGCGGTCGAGGGCGATTCCATGGCCCCGACCTTGTTGCCTGGTGACCGATTGCTGGCTCAGCGAGCAGCAGGCCTCGAGGTCGATGATTTGGTGGTGGTAATGGACCCTCGGCAGCAGGATCGGCTACTGGTCAAGAGGGTTGCATCGATCAATCGAGCAGGTGTTGAAGTACTTGGGGACAATCCGGGTTCATCGACGGATTCTCGGATATTCGGAATCGTGCCGCGCGAGTTGGTGATCGCTGTGGCAAAGTATCGGTATGCTCCCGCTCAAAGAGCAGGGAAACTATGAAGGTCGAGGCATCAATGGCAGAGTCACATTCGATCGATGAAGCACTTGCATCCGTCACCAGCGACTCGTATCTTCGTTCGATCGAGACCCTTCCCATCAGCGATCTTCGCGTGAAGCGTGACGAGGCGTCCTGGGTGGAGAACCTACTTTCCTATGCGCGGAGGGTCCTGCAGGCGAGAATCGATATCGCGGAGGTGGGGGTCGAGCAGCTCGAGTCTGGCGATGTTGCCAATGAGGTGTCTCGTGTGCTCACTGAGCATCGAGGTGCCACCGCTCCATCTGCACGGTGGACCGAGGTCGATCTCTCCTCGGAGGATGAGTCGGTTGCGGCAGCCTGGCTCGAGGCGCTGATTCACTCGCGAGCGACCCAGACGACAGGTGAGCCAACCTTGGATGAGCTCAAAACCGCGGAACGCGGAATATCAGAGGTGCGTGCCAAGTTGCATGCAGTGTTGGAATCGATCTCCGCAGAAGTCGTGCGAAGGTATCGCGAAGGCGAGGCCGACGTCGAGACTCTCTTGGAGTCGAAGAAGTAGGTCGCGTTCGGCGACGATGGTGCGAGGTTCCGCGAGGCAACCGGAGGAGGCCAACCGCTCGTGAGAGTGGCGATGCTGTCGTTTCACACTTCCCCCCTCGATCAACCGGGGATCGGTGACAGTGGAGGAATGAATGTGTATGTCCGACGCCTTGCGTCCTCATTAGGTCGCCTAGGTGTGGAGTGTGACGTCTTTACGCGAAGAACCTCACCGGATATGCCCCAAACGATCCAGGTGGAGCCGGGATTTCGTGTCCATCACATCGATGCCGGTCCGAATGGCCATCTTCCGAAGGAAGCGCTCTCGTGCTACCTCTCCGAATTCACGGACAACGTCACTGAGTACATATATAAGTCCACTGATGACGGTATCGATCTCGTGCATGCGAACTACTGGCTTTCAGGTGTTGCTGGTCATGCGCTGAAACATGAGTTCGGAGTCCCGCTCTTCACCACGTTTCACACTCTTGAACGAGCGAAGGCTCTAGGTCGGACGGGCGACGACGATTTGGTGGATGCGAGTGAGCGCATCCTTGCTGAACATCGAATCATGGGATGTTCTGACGCGATATTGGTCTCCTGTGCGCCCGAGGAACAGTGGCTCTCAGAGCTCTATGGCATACCACGAGAGCGAGTTCACGTAGTACCACTCGGTGTCGATCGAGCCTACTTCTCACCTGGCTCCAAGGCCATGGCGAGGAGTGCGTGCGGGCTACCTCGTGATGGAAAGATCGTCCTTTCGGTGGGACGGATTCAGCACCTCAAGGGTTTTCCAATCGCGCTCGAAGCGGCAATACGCGCAGGCGATGACGTGCATTTCGTGCTCGTAGGTGGTCCGTCCGGCCATGATGGCGAGCGTGAACTCAGGGCACTCGAGGAATTGCGCCTTGGGTTGGGCCACGCCGAACGCGTCCACATTCTCCCCCCTCAGCCCCATGAGACACTCTCCTCGCTCTATCGAGCGGCCGATGTGGTGGCCGTACCCTCTCGAACCGAATCCTTCGGGCTGGTGGCGCTCGAGGCTGCGGCGTGTGGTCGCCCCGTGGTCGCGGCATCGGTTGGAGGTCTGACCTCGCTCGTCGACCATGAGGAGACCGGACTCCTCGTCGAGGAGCGTACGCCTGCACAGTTCTCCGCTGCGCTGCGCCAGGTGCTCGACGATCCTGATGTGATGAGTCGGATGGGTGCGCGCGCACTTGTGAAAGTCGAGCAGTACACGTGGCGCCACTGTGCACAACGACTCCTCTCGTTGTACGGAGACCGCCAGGGGCGTCGACTCCTCAACTGCGGCTAGGCCATCCTCGAGTATGTTTGAGCGGAGCAAACACATCGAGATTCGAGATCGGACCTTTGGTGAGGTCGAGCGGCAGCTCGCCGATCGGCCGGAGGTCATCGGAGTTGGCATGGAGCCCGAGTCAGACGCCATCATCGTACGAATGCGTGGTCTCTCCAAGCCGTCCATCGCGACCTGGATCGTCGTGCGAGAGCGCTCTACCACGTTCGAGACCTATGTAGCGCCCGCTCCGACGGTTGATGACCCTCGAGCACTCTTTGACTTCCTGCTTCGGAAGAATACGGTGATGACGCCGCTAGCGTTCTCGATCGGTGCCGAGTCCGCAATTTTTCTGGTCGCCCGAGTAGAGACCTCCCGCCTCGATGCTTCGACGATCGACACACTTCTTGGAGCCACGTATCGTTACTCCGAGGAGACCTTCCCACACATTGCGAAACTTGGGTTCGGGCTCACTGGGTGATCGGCCTCCAGACAGCTCCCTAAGATGAGCAGGATGAAGACCCTCAACATCATTGGCGGGGGCAAGATGGGTGGCGCCATTCTTGCCGGTATCGTACGTGCCGGTGCGCTCACCCCGCACGACATATGGCTGACCGAACCACATCTCGCTACGTCAGCAGAGTTGACATCCCGGTTCGATGGACTTGGCGCTGGTGACGTACCCGTTGAGGCAGAGTGCTACCTCGTTGCGGTGAAGCCGCACGTCATCGGTGAGGCGCTTGGCGAGATTCGACGGTTCGTCGCTCCATCCACTCTCGTTGTATCGATCGCGGCGGGCGTATCCGTGGAAACGATACAGCGGAGCTTGGGCTCGGTCGGACAGGTAGTTCGTGCGATGCCCAACACTGCAGCGCTTGTTGGAGAGTCGATGACCGGTATCGTACTCCCCGATGAACTCGCTCCATCTGCAAGGGAGTTCGTGTTCCGGCTCTTTGATGC
>JBMFXL010000128.1:0-5280 GCA_049964275.1 Acidimicrobiales bacterium
TCACCGCCCGAAGTGCCATCAAGACCCCGGGCATGAATGAACTCCTGTCATAGGAGTCGTGTCGGATCGTAAGCGATTGTCCGAGCACCCCGAAGATCACCTCTTGGTGCGCAACCGCACCTTCGGTTCGCAATGAATGGATCCGGATACCGTCACCAACATCGGAGCCCCTCGCACCCTCGATCACAAAGCGCTCCGTTGGATCGGCGCGAAATACGCCTGGGGAAGACGCGGCCTTCCCTTTGCGAATCCTCTCCGCCGTTGCAAGTGAGGTACCAGAGGGCGCGTCGACCTTCCGCGCATGGTGCATCTCCACGATCTCCGCCGTGTCGAAGAAGGGCGCTGCGACCTCCGCAAAGCGCATCATGAGTACCGCTCCGATGGAGAAATTCGAGGCAATGATGGCTCCCGTACGGGACGCGCCAAACGCCTCCGCAATGACTTCGAGCTGCGAGGAGGAGAGACCCGTCGTACCAATCACGGCAGGGATGCCCGCCTTCGCACACCAGAGCAGGTTCTCATAGGCACCAGAAGCTACGGAGAAGTCCACGACCGCATCAGGACGAACCCGAGCCAGATTCTCAATCGATCCACTGATCGACAAGCCGGTGACTTGGATCCCCGTCGCCTGGGTGAAATCGATTCCCGCGAGACGGGGGTCGACGGCGGCAACAAGTTCCATGTCATCTTGGGCGAGTATCGAAGAACAGACCATCCGGCCCATCGCACCGCCCGCCCCGATCACTCCAATTCGCACACGATCAATCTACCCCACCTAGACCACTCGCAGGATGACGGAGATTACGAGCATGGTCATTACAAAACGCACGAAGGGGTCGATGCGCTCACACATCGACCCCTTCAGAGTGCGTACTAAAGGTCCCCGAACTCCTTGCGAAGCTCCGCATCGAAGGTCTCCTCGAAGGAGACTCGATTCGGGTGACTCGGTGTCTGTGGTGCGGGGGCATGCTCTGGGGCAGCCGCTTCCCTCACATTCCTCTCCGGCGCCGCCGCCTCAGGAGCTACTCCTTGTTGCACCAACGACAGAGAGAGCTTTCCGGTGGGATCGATCTCGTCAACAACCACGTCGACCGTTTGGTTCATCGTGAGCACGTCCTCCACGCGATCGATACGCTTACCGCCACCGAGCTTGGAGATATGGAGCAGTCCGTCGCGTCCAGGCAAGATGTTGACGAACGCACCGAACTTCGTGATGTTCACGACCTTGCCGTGGTACACGACGCCGACCTCTGCCTTTGGAGGATCCAGAATCTCCGCGATGCGCCTGCGTACGATCTCCGCCGCAGCCAGATCCTTTGCGCCGATCGTCACGATACCGAAACCATCGGCCTCCTCGATCGACACCTCCGCGCCACTCTCCTGCTGAAGCGTGTTGATCGTCTTGCCCTTCGGCCCGATGATCTCACCGATCTTGTCCGCGGGGACCTCGATCGAAATGATCTTCGGTGCACGCGAAGCGACCTCCGACCGTGGGGTGTCGATGACCTTGTTCATCTCATCCAAGATGAACAGGCGAGCATCTTTCGCCTGACTCAGCGCCTTGCCAAGTACTTCGGCTGGGATGCCGTCGATCTTGGTGTCGAGCTGTAGCGCGGTCACGAATTCGGCGGTGCCAGCGACCTTGAAGTCCATGTCGCCAAATGCATCCTCCGCTCCCAGAATGTCCGTGAGGGTCACGTATGCGCCGTCATCATGGACGAGTCCCATCGCAATCCCCGCAACCGGAGCCTTGATCGGAACACCGGCGTCCATCAGAGAGAGCGTCGAGCCACACACCGAAGCCATCGAGGTCGAACCATTCGACGACAAGACCTCGGAGACCAGTCGAAGCGTGTAGGGGAACTCATCCTGCGGAGGGATGACCGGCAGGAGCGCGCGCTCAGCGAGAAGACCATGTCCGATCTCACGACGCTTTGGTCCCATCATCCTTCCGACCTCACCGGTAGAGAACGGCGGGAAATTGTAGTGATGCATGTATCGCTTTTGATCATCGATACCAATGGTGTCGAGGAGCTGGCTCATCTTCGGCATACCGAGCGTACAGATGTTGAGCACTTGAGTCTCACCGCGTTGGAACAACCCAGAACCGTGCGCCGTAGGGACGAGTGAGACGGAGATCTCGAGGGGTCGAATCATGGTCGTGGTTCGACCATCGATACGAATACCATCGGCAATGATGCGGCGACGGATCACCGACTTGAGAAGTGATCGGAATCCGGCCCGTACCGCCTTGTCCTCGCCCTCGAACTGCGCCGACAGCGCGGTCACGACCTCGGACTCGATCTCTTCGATCGCGTCCTGACGAGCAAGCTTGTCCGAAAGGGCGTTAGCAGCCACGAGTCGGGACTCCGCCATCGTCGCGACCGCAGTAGCGATTTCATCGGAGTAATCGGTCTGTGAGACCCAGGCCATCTTCTCGGGAGCGCCCACCTTGGCGACGAGTTCGAGCTGGAGCTCGATCGATTCCCGGATCCACGTCTTCGAGGCCTCGAGTCCCGCGGCAATCGACTCTTCAGTCGCTTTAGGGGCTCCTGCCTGATAATTCTTCCACGACGACTCGGTGCCGCCGGCCTCAACCATCATGATGGCGACATCGTTGCCATCACTCGTGAGCCGGCCCGCAACGACGAGTTCGAAGGAAGATGCATCACCCTCCTGGTAGGACGGGTAGGGCACCCAGTTGCCGTCGGCATCAAGTGCGATGCGAACCGCACCGATTGGACCGTCGAAAGGAATGTTCGAGATCATCAACGCGGCAGAAGCGACGTTGATCGCGAGCACGTCGTGTGGGTTCTCCTGATCGGCGCCGAAGATGGTGCCCACTACGTGCACATCGTTACGGAAGCCCTTGGGGAACGATGGGCGAAGCGGGCGGTCGATGAGACGACAGGTCAAGATGGCTTGGTCGGTCGCGCGACCCTCACGTCGGAAGAAGGAGCCAGGGATCTTCCCCGCGGCGTACATACGCTCTTCAATATCAACAGTCAAAGGGAAGAAATCGATCCCTTCACGTGCTGACTTCGCGGCGGTAGCGGTCACGAGTACCATCGTGTCGCCGATGCGACCGACGACCGCACCCGATGCCTGGAGCGCGAGCTGCCCGGCTTCAAAAGTGATTGTCTTCGTTGATCCCGAGATGGGACCCGAAACGGAAATTGGTTGTGGCATTAATCATCCTCAAAGTTCGAATCCTGCGACGAACTTCGAAAACGACTTTGTGTTGTCCGACGCCGCAAGGATTTATGACAATTTGCGCACAAGGCGCATACTTGCGTTAGCGACGAATGTTGAGCTTCGCGATGAGTTCGCGATATCGTTCGACATTCTTCGATCGCACATAGTCGAGCATTCGTCGACGCTTTCCGATCAGCATCATAAGACCACGACGGGTGTGGTGATCTCCCTTGTGCTCCCGCAGATGCTCGGTCAGCCGATTGATGCGATCGGTGAGAAGCGCGACCTGGACCTCGGGGGAACCCGTGTCCGACTCGTGCGAGCGAAACTTCTCGATGATTTCGATTTTTTCAGCCATTGCGTCGACCCTCGGCGCCTTCTCTTCTCTGAGACGAACATCGTCTTACTGTGTACGTAACGGAGCAATACTAGCCGATTCCAGAGGAGTTACGGCGCCCTACGCCTCCTGCGCAGGAAAACTTGCGCGCACCCGACGAACGTCCTCATCGATCTGATGAATGAGTGCATCCGTGGACGAGAAGGTCTCCTGACGTCGAAGGAACTGTCGAAAGACCACCTCGACCTCCTGCCCATACAGATCGCCGGAGTAGTCGAGCACGAAGCTCTCGATCAGCCTCGGACCGCCTCTTGGATAGTACGTCGGACGAGTTCCCACGGAGATCGCTGCAACCATCTCCGATCCTTCGACTATGAGTGCACCTGCATAGACGCCATCTGCGGGGACAGCGAGTCCGGGAGGAATGGTCAAGTTGGCAGTCGGGTACCCCAGCTCATCGCCTCCTCGATGGTCGCCACTCGAGACCGTGCCCCGGACGACGTAGTCCCGCCCAAGCAGTCGATTGGCGTCATCGAGTATTCCATCGGCTAAGTAGCCCCTGATGAGGGTGGACGAGACCGGAAGGGTTGCATCTCGATGTGCGTCTCCGAGCACCTCCCCCACCCGAAGCAGTGACACCGGCTGTGCAGACAATCCCACACGTTGACCACGTTCACTGATCATGGCGAGATCGCCACGGCGACCATGCCCGAAACGGAAGTCCTCCCCGACGAGTACTGTCCTGGCACCAAGCGTCTCGATGAGCACGCGGTCGATGAAATCCTCAGCGGATTCCCGAGCCCTCCGCTCATCGAACTCGAGTACGTATGCGTAGGAGATACCTAACGATCCGAGGAGTTCGAGTCGCTGAGTGAGCGTCGTAAGCTGGAGCGGTTCACTCCCGGGACGTACTACAGACAGGGGATGTCGATCGAAGGTCACGACCACCGGTGGCAGCCGCTCCTGATCTGCACGCTCCTTGAGCTGCGCCATCACATGGCGATGACCGAGATGGATTCCGTCGTAGGTACCAATGCTCACCACCGATGCGCCTAGCCGAAACGTGCCGACATCTGACTCACGAATGACTTCCATGATCTCTCCAGCCTAGGAATGGCTACCCTGTGGCGCCGATGACGATCTCCGGCACCACCGCGTCGCCCTCCACACGATACATCCCGACCAATTCATTCCAAAGAAGCCCCGGCGAGGAAAACACGGCATATCGATCCGCTTCTGCCAATGAAGGGAGCTGCCCAATCGTCAGTCCTCGCCCGTACCGCAAACTCCGAATCACTTCGAGATCCTCAATGACGATCGGCGACCATGACGGGAAACACTTCTGGAAGGGAAGCGTCGCCTCGGGATCAAGAGTGGTCGGCGAATGGCAATCTGAGAGCTCCACGTCACCGACGGCGACCCGCGACAGCGCGGTCATGGTCGCGCCAGTCCCAAGATCCTCCCCGATATCATCGATGAGCGATCGAATGTAGGTGCCGCTCGAACACCGAACGTCGAGCACCACCTCGTCGGCATCGACACCGCAGAGCTGTATCTCCTCGATCGTGACCGTGCGAGGCTCAAGAGTCACGTCGACACCAGCCCGAGCGAGTGCGTAGGCCCGCCGACCGCCCACTTTGCGCGCCGAATACTTCGGGGGCACCTGGTCATAGGTACCGCGATACGACGCAACGACCTCAGCCAATAGCTCACGCGCGCGATCATCGACGGGACGGGTAGCGATGATC
>JBMFXL010000129.1:0-5248 GCA_049964275.1 Acidimicrobiales bacterium
TACGAACAGCTGAGTGGACAGGAGCGCCGGATACTCGAACTCATCACCCAAGGGATGACCAATCGAGAGATCAGCGAAGAGATGTCGCTTGCCGAGAAGACGGTACGCAACTACGTATCGAACCTCTTGATGAAGCTCGGCATGTCCCATCGCACACAGGTAGCGGCATACGGGGCACGTTTACTTGCGAAGGAATCACAGAACGCGCGGTAGTAGACGCAAGCCGAGTCTCAGAGATCTTCGGTCGTAGGGAGATTGGCGGTTGCGCGTGCCAGGTTGACGCTATGGTCGGCAAATCGCTCGAAGTATCGACCGACGAGAGAGAGTTCGATCGCGGGCACGATCTCCTTACAGCTCGACGCAAGCTCCGCGTAGAACGCGATCGTTAGATCATCGATCTCGTCGTCGAGGTTATCGACGATCCGATGTACATTGCGATCCTTGTTAATGAATCCGTTGGCGCTGCGTTGCCACATCTCACTCGCAATTGCGCCCATCTTGTCGACGATTCCTCGGAGTCTCGGGGACATCTCCGCGTGGAGCGCGAGTAACGACTTCTGTGCGATGTGTTCGACCAGGTCGCCGCTGCGCTCGAGCTCTGGGACGATGCGGAGGATGCCTACCAAGTAGGTGATATCGAGAGGGGAGAGTTCATGGTTCGCGATCTGAGCACTTACCTCGGCCTCGATGTCGAGATAGAGGCGGTCGACCGCCTCGTCACGAACGATGAGCTCCTCTGCAATCATTCGATCGCCACGTAGGAATGCCTCGGTTGCGCCGGCGAATCCATCGCCGACGAGGGCATACAGCTCAACGACCTGCTTGTCGATCTCCTCAAAGCCCATCGGTCGCTCCTTGTCCGAAGTTAGGTATAGTTCGTGCGGCTCTTTTGATCTCGTAAAGATCGGGGAAACTCGCCAGTTCCTGGAACGCACGCCAGAGTCGGAGCGCGTCATCTTTCATTGGCGCACGGGCGATCACCGGACCGAAGAATCCGACCTGCTGGCCATGGTGTTCGAACGCCAGTATGGGTGTGCCGACATCTTCGCCCGCCAGAGTAAGTGCCTCCTGAGTCGAGGCAATGATCTGTTGGTCGAAGTCGCGCGTGGTGATGGCGTCAGCCAGCGATGCGGGAAAGCCGTTGGTCGTGAGCCACGAGCCAAGTTGAGAGAGCTGGTCCATCTGGCGAAAGCCACGCTCGTGGTGGATTGCACTCCCGATCGCCATGTAGTAGCGCCATACGACGTCGTTGTGGTCTTCGACCCCAATGGCAGCTGCGATTCGGAGTAGCTTGTGGCCGATCGCGTGGGAGGTGATGAGCGCGGGAGGAGAGCTGAGTGCTTCGTAGCGGTCGGCATTGAGTACGAGGAGCGAGAATGGTCGCCATACCGGAGCTACCGCGCCCTGGCGAGCGAGCTCATTGATCCACTGGCTCGTGGTCCATGCCCAAGGGCAGGAAGGGTCGAAGAAGATCGAGAGTGAGGGAATGGAAGCGCCACGATCCATGGAAGAAGCCTAGGCCGCCATGGTCACGACGCTTCCGCTCGACCTTCAGTTGCGTGTGCCCTAGCTCGGGATCGTTCCGGTCTGGTTTGCGTTCTTCGCGGCCTTGGTGACCAGGTCGGGGATGAGCGTATCGAGCTCTTCGACGGTCCAGCGATCGCCTTTGTCGATGGCGGGTCCTGCGTGCCAGCCCTCAGCGACGTCGATATGACCGCCGACGACATCGAAGACTCGCCCAGTGACCGACTTGGAGTTCGATGAGCCAAGCCATACCACTAAGGGGGACACGTTCTCGGGTGCGACGGCGTTGAACGCGGCGGGGTCAGCGGGCTCGTGAAAGATCCCGAGGTTCTCGGTCATGCGGGTCAATGCGACGGGCGCGATGGCATTGACAGTGGCGCCATAACGTCCGAGTTCTTGGGAGGCGATGATCGTGAACGCGGCGATGCCCGCCTTGGCGGCGCCGTAGTTCGCCTGGCCGACGTTGCCGTAGATACCCGACGAGGACGAGGTGTTGATGATGCGCGCATCGACCGCCTCGCCCGCTTTGACCTTCTCACGCCAGTAGGTTGCGGCCCATCGCGTCATCGAGAATGTACTCTTCAGATGCACGGTGATGACCGCGTCCCATTCCGCATCGGTCATGTTCACGATCATGCGATCGCGCAGAATGCCTGCGTTGTTGACGACGACGTCGAGTGTGCCGAAGGTCTCGATCGCAGCGTTGATCACCCGCTGCGCGCCCTCCCAATCCGCGACGTTCTCACCGTTCGAGATGGCTGTACCACCCATGGCCTTGATCTCTTCGACAACGAGCTCTGCCGCAGGAGAAGAGCCCGTGCCATCCACCTCTGCGCCGAGATCGTTCACTACGACCTTCGCGCCTTGCCGCGCGAACTCAAGCGCGTGTGCACGACCTATTCCACGACCTGCGCCTGTCACGATGACGACGCGGCCCTCGCACATACCACTCATTTGGACCTTCCTCACGAATTTACTGGGCGGTAACATCGTATACGACGAGCGGACCGTCCGCGGGTGCACGAAGGCCGATCCCCAGTGCGTTCCTCACCTTAGCGAAGGGTGACCACACCTTCGGGAAGTCGGTGTCGCTGCAGCCGGAAGAGGTCGTCGACGATGAGTACCGTGGCCTTCGTAGCGGAGGACTCGATGCGATTCTTGCGGCGTGCGATTCCCACACTTCGCGGGGGGAGATCGGAGATAGGGATGACTGAAACCATGGTTCGCATCGTGGGTGTGATCGCCGTAGCAGGTACGATCGCGGAGCCATAACCATCGGCCGCGAGGGCGGCAATGAGACGCAACCCATCGATCTCGAGTGCGATGTTGAGAGCCGTACGGTACTTGGCTGCGACCGCATCGAGTTCGTCGCGAAACCAGCTGCCTCGCGGTGGTGCAATGAGTGGTACCTCGCCGAGGTCGCGGATTGTGACCTCTTTCTTTTCTGACAGCGCTGAGCCAGGGGGTACCGTAAGCACCATGACCTCTTCGAAGATTGAACGGAAGGTCACCTCGCTCGAGTGGACGGGGGCGTTCAGTATGCCGACGTCCAAGATCTCGTCGTGGATCCATCTGAGCAGCGACGAGGAGGTTGCCTCGAGGTATTCGATCTGGAGATTCGGATGGGAGGTACGTACCTGTTCCGAGATGAGAGGTATGAGCCATCGAGCGGTAGTACCGATGATCCCGATTCTCACCTTTCCTTTGACGTCGACTCGAAGTGAGGAGACATCGGTGAAGATCTGCTCTGTCTCGGAGAGCACCGTGCGCGCTCGCTTGATGACGACATGTCCCTCCTCAGTGAGCGTGCCCGCGCGTCGATCGAAGAGCACTGCGTTGAGTTCGCCCTCAAGCTTGGAGATGTGGGCCGAGACGTTCGACTGTACGGTATCGAGAGCATCCGCTGCCGCGGAGAAGCTTCCGTGTTCGCTCACGGCGAGTAGCGCACGGAGTTGGCGAAGTTCCATGTGGGAATGCTAGCGGAAAAAGTGATGGGAGATATCGCTCTCGTAGGGTTCTCTTTCGCCTCGGCTGCCCCCATACTGGTAGGGCAAGCAACTGGAACCCCCCTCCGTTCTTGCGAATTGAAGGAGTCGGCAGCCCCCCCGCCGACTCCTTTCACTTTTGGGCCCCTCGTC
Organism: Acidimicrobiales bacterium; assembly: GCA_049964275.1. Lineage (GTDB taxonomy): Bacteria > Actinomycetota > Acidimicrobiia > Acidimicrobiales > Acidimicrobiaceae > JAJYZP01. The sequence goes on from JBMFXL010000129.1 coordinate 3,663, forward strand.
GCGTTGGTACCGATGGTTGAGGATTAACCTGGTGACTACATGGGTTCACCGTCTCATTCTCTGTCACCATCTCGTCTTGGCATCGCGCTTGGCGTAACCAAGCTCACGAGGAAGATGATCCGCCGTCTCGGTGCCGGCGATGGTGCCGCGCTTCCCGGTCGGATCCTGTTGCTCGTTGAACCTCGCGCGCTTCGACTTCTCGGTGTTGGTGTTCGAAGTGCGGTCGTCTCAGGTACGAATGGCAAGACAACGACCACTGCGCTGTTGCGCGCTGCACTCGGAGGGTCCTCGGTCTGTTCGAATACCGAAGGCGCGAACATGGACTTTGGTGTGGCGCTTGCATTGGCGGTACACCGCGAGATGACGACGGTCCCCTGGCATGCCCCACGACTCGGTGCATTCGAGGTCGACGAAGCCTATCTCGGACGAGTTGGATCCGAGATCCGTGCGAATGTCGCCGTACTTCTCAATTTGAGTCGTGATCAACTCGACCGCAATGCGGAGGTCCGTCGACTCGCTACGAGCTGGAGGTCACAGCTTGCGACGATGCCGGAGCTGTCGGTGGTTGCCAATGTGGACGATCCCATGGTCGTCTTCGCAGCAGAATCGCATGCACGAGTGACCTGGGTCGCCGGTGGTGCGAACTGGAAGGGCGATACTGGAGCATGTCCCCGTTGTCACGCCCATCTCCGGCATGACGAATCGAACTGGGCCTGCACCAAATGTGGCCTCTCGCGCCCAGCTCCCACGTGGTGGCGCGACGGCCGGACGGTCTTCCATTGTGGAGAGCAGCTCGGTGAGCTTGCACTCGGCATTCCGGGCTCTTTCAATCTCTCGAATGCGGTTATGGCGCTCGCGGGCGCAGCCGAGCTTGCTGGCTGGGACGATGGGCCGACCCTGCGTGCTGCGATGGATCGCATGTCGTCCCTTCGTGCGGTGGGAGGACGATACGGTCGCTATGAACTCCGAGACGGTTCGGTAACGACCTATCTCGCCAAGAATCCTGCGGGTTGGCTCGAGATGCTTGAGCTCTACCGTGAGACTGCGTCCCCGGCGACGACCCCGCTTGTGCTCGGCCTCCAGGCCGAGATTGCAGATGGTCGAGATCCCTCGTGGATCTGGGACGTTCCGTTCGAAAGTGTGACTAGTGCCCTGCCGAGTCCGGTCATCGTCACCGGTACGCGAGCACTCGACCTTGGGGTTCGACTTGTGGTGGCTGGGATCGAGGTCCAGGTGGAGGAGGATCATCACCACGCGATTCGGGTAGCGCTCGGTTTGAGTACTTCTGGCGAGGTCATCTCCATCGGCAACTACACCGCCTTCCAGGCGGTGCGCCACTACCTCAGCTCAGAGGCGAGTGCGAGATGACGAGGTTTCGAATTGCGGTCGTCTATCCCGACCTACTCGGTACCTATGGAGACGTCGGCAACGCACTCGTGCTGGCCAATCGACTCCGCGCGGCTGGGTATTCGGCTGAGATCGACCTCGTAGGTGTCAACGAGTCGCTACCGGAAGCCGAGTGCTACCTCCTTGGTGGGGGAGAAGATGGTCCTCAGGCGCTCGCGATCGAACTGCTTCGCAAGGAT
>JBMFXL010000130.1:0-5239 GCA_049964275.1 Acidimicrobiales bacterium
AGATCGGATTCGCAGTAGATTCGCGACAGCCGCTCTCCCCGATCGAGCAGCAACCAACCGTCGACGAAGCCGTCGTGGGCCAGAACCTCGAGGACGCGGTCGAGCTGGAGCGCGAGTGATTCCTGTTTCGCATGGATCTTCCGCGCGATGTCCTCGAGCCTCGCACGGAAACGGCTAACCCGACGTGCCGCAGAGAGATGACTCGTGAACTTCGGACACTGCGACAGCATCACCTCGAGCGCACGGAGCTCTGGCGTGCGCCGGGCTGTTGGCAGCCCCGGTGAGTCCCGAAGTTCGGGCTCACCCTCGCCTACATGGGGAAGCACGTATTCCCGCAGCATTGACGCGGCGATCAACTTGAACTCCTTCGAGTTCGGCAGATAGGGCTTGGGAAGTGCGACGTCTCCCTCATGGCGAATGTCCTCATCGCGATTCACCCCTAGTCGAAATGCCTTCCCGGTCGTCGCGACACCGATGAGCTTGATATTGGCTCGACCTCGATTACCGATGCCAACGATGACGAGACGGGTGCGCTCTGGGGCGTCAGGTCTCTTTGGGACCGAGATGACATCGCCAACCCGAAGCCGATCCAAACGCAGCGAATTACCAGGGTGGATATGATGCGGCAAGGCTCTGGGTCGGGGTCGCTCTGCGTCGGTGACGCCCTCGAGGTACGCCCCCACATCGCCGTACTCACAGTTCACATCTTCCTGGGCTTCCTCGAGGCGCAGACGCACCCGGGCCAACTCCGCCTCGAGCTCGACTACCTCCGCATCCACGCCGAACTGCGCAAACGAGAGGTTGAGGAGATGCTTCGCGGTCATCTGGTCGTAACGCCGGATCAGGTTGGCCGCCATGTTGTAGGTCGGACGGAACGAGGAACTGATGGGATAGGAGCGTGTCTGGGCGAGCGAAGCTGCCTGCCCGAACGTCGTGCTGGAGTTCCATAACACGACGCAGTAGCCGAACTCGTCGAGTCCTCGGCGACCGGCACGCCCTGCAAGCTGGGTGTAATCACCACCGGTCAGCATTTCGTGGCGCTCGCCATTGAACTTGACCAAGCGGTCGATGACGACGGTCCTCGCTGGCATGTTGATGCCGAGCGAGAGGGTCTCGGTCGCGAAGACCACCTTGATCAATGCACGAGCAAAGCAGGCCTCGACGATCTCACGAAACGGTGGCACCATTCCTGCGTGATGAGGTGCAATACCGGCCTCGAGACATGCCATGAACTCCTTGAACTTGAGCGCATGGAGATCCGCGTTGGATACCTGTTCGAGATGTTCATCGACGATCTCCCTGATCTGCGCACGCTCCAGCTTCGACGTAAGTCGTACACCGGTTTGGAGGACCTCACGTGCCGCCTCGTCACATCCCGCACGGGAGAAGATGAAGTAGATCGCGGGCAGCATCGAGTCCTGCGCGAGCACATCCACGATCTCGGAGCGCTTGGGTTGAAAGGCCTTAGGTCGAGCACCCCTCCGGTTGAGGGAACCGGAGAGCCACGGTGGGTCAAGGCCCGTGCCCTCCGGATTGACCTTTCCATCGATGAAAGTGGGCATGAGGTGCACCTGTCGGTCGTACTTGGACCCAAAGGCATACAGGTGCTCGAGCTCGACCGGTCGTGTCTCCTCGATCACCGCCTCCATCGAACCACGGACGGTCTTCATCCACGACGCAAACTCCTCCGCGTTCGAGACCGTCGCGGAGAGACAGATCAGCCGAGTCTCAAGGGGAAGGTGGATGATGACCTCTTCCCAGACCGATCCACGATACGGGTTCTGTAGGTAATGAACCTCGTCGAGCACTACAAGGCCGACCTCACTCAGGTCCTGGGACTCCGCGTAGATCATGTTACGAAGCACCTCGGTCGTCATCACGACGACGTTCGCGCCCGCGTTGATCGTATTGTCACCCGTCAAGAGGCCCACCTGATCGGTGCCGAAGAGCGTACAGAACTCGAGGTACTTCTGATTGGAAAGCGCTTTAAGCGGAGTCGTGTAGAACGCCCTGGTCCGCTGTCGCAACATCACGTAGATGCCATAGACACCAACCACCGTCTTCCCCGACCCTGTGGGGGCGGCGACCAGCACCGATTCACCACGGTCGAAGAGGTCGAGTGAGCGCTCTTGAAAGGGGTCGAGATCGAACGATACGAGTTCGACGAATTCGCTCCGAGAGGAATTTAACACCGTGATGCCATGCTACTCCGACGCCGCTGCTACGCGTTTACGAGTGACGATTCGACCGATCCAAATGGCAAGTTCGTAAAAGATCGTCAAGGGAACCGCCAGTGCGAACAGGGAGTAGGGATCCGAACTCGGAATGAAGATCGCCGCGGCCAAGAAGATCAGCACAATGGCCCATCGACGCGACGCCGCGAGCTTCTTGGGGGTGATCACACCAAGCACTTCGAGGGTAACGAGCACTACCGGAAACTCGAATGCGGCACCGAATGCCACCATGAGTACCATGAGGAATCCGAGGTAGCTCTGGGGCGTGTAGATCGGATGGATCTGAGTGCCAGCGGCACCTTGTAGGAACCGAAGCGCCTTCGGAAAGACGAGATACGCGATGGCCGCACCGCCGATGAAGAGCACCAGCGAGCTCGCAAGAAACGGCACCGAGTATCGCTTCTCGGTCGATTTGAGCCCAGGCGCAATGAACTTCCACAACTGGTAGAGCACTACAGGTGATGCGATGAAGAGACCGGCGTACCCCGCAAGCTTCAAACGCCACGTGAATCCGTCGAGAGGCCCCGTCACGTACAACGTGCAGCGATCGGCACCTTGGGTCACACACAGCGGATGTAGGAAGAACGCCAGTATCCGTCCGTAGAGCACGTAACCCGCCACCGCCGCCACCGCAATTGCGACCACAGAATAGATAAGCCTGATCCGCAGCTCGCGTAAGTGCTCGACAAGTGTCATCTCATCGGGCGACGGACGAAGGTGGCGGCGTCGCGGGAATCTCACACCCATTCGCGCTCCTAGTTCAGCTCCGGCGAGCCAGGGAGGTACGCCGAGGAGCCTGACTCCCCTAGGCGTGACGCTCCAGGCAGCCGGTCCGACGGCGAGGACGACCTGGGGACGGATCCGCCCTGTGTCTCCTGGGGCACCGAGCCAGGCGCTGGTGGCGTCCCCACATTCCCTGAGCCTTCCTCGAGGTACACCGAATCGGCCAGTCGAGAGGGGGTACGGAACACGTCGAGCGCGCCGCGGATCTGGCTGATCTGGTTCGTCGCCTCACGACGAACCGCCGCTCCAGGCTCCGTGATGGAGGACAACGTCGCACCCATCTCCTTTTGGATCGTGTCTCGAACGGAACGGAAGGTACTCCAGTAGCGACCGAGCTGGCGTAGCACCGTTGGAAGCTTCTCCGGACCTAAGACGATGAGCGCCACCACGGCCACGATCAGGAGCTTGGTGGGATCGATCGTCATAGACCCAAGTTAGTGAATCTTCTGTCGAGTTCCTCACATCGAGAGAGTGAGGAGGTGGGGTTGACTATTCTGCGCGACGATCCCGAACCGACTCTTGGATACGTTCGAACCACTGCGAGTCCGCGAGTTCGAAGTGAAAGTCGATGAGATCATCGATCTGTAGTGCCGGTCCGGTACGCTCCTCGTCGAGCTCGGTGGGAAGGCGCCAGAACGACATCTTGACACCAGCGGACACCAATACCTCGACGACCTGCCGTTCTGTCTCCTTGGAGACGATCACCCCGCACCCAGGGCACAAAAAGGTATAGGTCGTATCACCGGTATTCGAGCAGACGAGTACCTTGAGATCTCGTGGAGTTAACTCCACGTCCCCGCACTCCAGACATGAAGCCCGGATAATGGGCATTGCGACTCCTTTCGCATCCCTCAAATCCATTGAGATATGTATCGACAAAAGTCGCGGGTGGTTGAGAGGAGTCTGAAAGATCGCGCCTAACGGCGACTTTGTGCTACCAATACAGGTGCGCCTGGGAGAACGGGTAGAAGATGAGGACCACACGACCCACGATCAGCTTCTCGGAGATAGGCCCGAAGAATCGAGAATCCTTGGAGTCAGTACGGTTGTCCCCCATTACGAACACGTCACCCTTTGGAACGACCTCAGGGGGGAGGTCGTAGGTGGGTGCGGTCGAGGGAAGGTACGGCTCGTTCAAGCGCTTTCCATTGATATACACGTGACCACCCGCCGCAGCAATACGGTCACCAGGAAGTCCGATCACACGCTTGACGAGATCGTGTATAGATGGATCTCCCACATCAGCCGCAGGCTTTGCAAAGACGATGATGTCACCGCGGTGGACGGGATGAAGGTCGTAGCTCAGCTTGTCAACGAGTATCCGGTCGCCGATCTGCAGGGTTGGGAGCATCGACCCCGATGGAATGAAGTAGGACTGGAACACGACTTGACGCACCACGGTCGCGAGCAGGATCGCCACGGCGATGACACCAACCCATTCGAGGATCAGGCGAAGACCATGAGGTCGTTGCCTTGGTTGTGGCTTTACGGCCTCGGTCGCCGCGCTCTCCGTCGTCTCGGTCTCCACGACCCTCCCTACAAGCTCTCGATCAGCTTATCGACCCGCTCGTCCTCCGACCTGAAAGGATCCTTGAGCATGACCGTTCGTTGTGCCTGGTCATTGAGTTTCAGATGGACCCAGTCCACCGTGAAATCTCGTCGCTTCTCCTTGGCTTTGCGAATGAACTCTCCACGAAGCTTGGCCCGCGTCGTCGCTGGAGGTTCGAGCACCGCTCGATCAATGCGTTGATCATCCACGATGCGCTTGGCGATTCCACGCTCCTGCAGCTTGTAAAACACGCCTCGCGACCTACTGACATCGTGGTATTGAAGATCGATCAACGCGACCTGAGGATGTGCGAGGGAGATCTGATGCTTCTCTCGATATCGCTCTATCAGCTGGTACTTCATAACCCAATCGGCCTCACCGCTCATGCCAAGGGGATCGACGCGAATCGTGTCAAGTGCATTTCCCCACATCGCGAGTGCCTGGAGTTCCTCCTCGGGAAGTCCTTGCTGCTCGGAGTAGCGAAGGGCACGTTCGTAGTATTCGGTCTGGATCTCGAGGGCACTGAGTTCACGTCCGTTGGAGAGCCGCACCCGTCTGGTGCACGACATGTCGTGAGAGATCTCCCGAATCGCTCGGATGGGATTTTCCAACGAGAAATCACGCAGGACGACCGATGAGTCCTCCAACATGCGAAGCATGATCGACATGGCGC
>JBMFXL010000131.1:0-5190 GCA_049964275.1 Acidimicrobiales bacterium
GTGATTGCATGGTAGCATGACGGCATGGCGAAAAACCTGACCCTTAGATTGCCAGAAGATTTAGCACGTGATGCGCAGGCATTGGCTCGCGTCGAGGGGAAGAGCATCAACGAAACGATGAAAGCCGCTCTTGAAGAGGCGCTCGAGCGGCGGAAGGGTGATCCGGAGTTCATGGAGCGCTTGCGGCGCATCATCGAGGAGGACCAGGAGTTACTCGAGCGCCTCGCTCGGTGAATCTCCAATATCTCGAGCTTGCGGACTACTGGGTTATCGCAGAAGGTGTGACCGGCATCGATAGTCAGACGCTTTCTAGGACCAGCCGCGCAGAGTTGGCCGACTCGGCGCTTCATGCGCCGATGGCAAGCTTCGGCGGGATAGAGGTGTACCCCGACTTCACCGACAAGGCGGCCGTGCTCCTCGTTCGGCTGACACGGAACCACCCCCTCTTGGACGGCAACAAGCGTGCTGCCTGGGTATCTCTGAGAATGTTCATCGCACTGAACGGATGGCGCTGGCGCGAGCGCCCAAGCGTTGATGATGCTGAGGGCGCCATGCAGGCGATCGCCTCTGGAGAATGGACGGAGGATGAAACTGCCAAGTGGCTGGCCATCTGGTTAGAGGCACCAGCGCCGTGCTAGTTGCGGAAACGGCCCCATTGAACTCCTCACCAGCCCTTGGCCGTATATCGCCTAAGGGGAGTACGGATATCGATATACGCCTCAGGGCAGACCACCAGGTCCCTATCTCAGAGATGCGGCCGCCCGATAGTTCATCCACTGACATCACCGCCAGGTGCGCTCGTGCTGCAGATCCGCGACCGGATCGTCCACAGCTCCGTCAGGGTCGAGCGGGCGGGAGCGTCACAACAACGACGGTTCCAAGCCAGCTACGAGACAAACTCAGACGAGTAACGTGCCGAGTGAGACAGATCGAGGTACTGGTCCAATGATTGCAGCGGCTCGGTTCTAAGGTTCCATCGCTGGTCCAATAATTTCAGCGCCTGGTCCAGAGATTCAGAATACGCGGCCCTCGACCGGAGTGAGGTGCATCCGTTCGATGAGCTCGGTGGCGCGGATGCTATCACGCGACTTGCGCTGGGAACGGTGTACGTCGCGCTGTCGGTAGGGAATCGTCTGAGGTCCTAACCTTCGCGAGACCCCAGTGACGATGCAACACCGTCAGAACAATCCAAAGCGTCGCTTTCTCTTTCCATCCTCGGTGCCGACGAGCAGGTCGGAGAAGACCCCATTCGAAATCGGATCTATGAGCTTGCGGAGCGCCTTGTGGTTTGGAGCGCCGGGTCGCTCAAAGACCATGAGTCCCTCTCTGAAACCAATTAACGTGGGTACGGAGTCGACTCCTAGTTGCTGGGAAAGTTCTACCGCCTCGCTGATTTCGATGCGCACAAAGGTGACGTCGGGGTATTCGTTCGAGATATCTTCGTAGACACCGAGATACTGTGCGCAAGGCTCGGACCACGTGGCCCAGAATTGGACGACGAGTTTGGGATAGGCACCCAACAGTTCGTCAAATGAAACATCTTGAAGATCAGATACTGACACGCAACGTCCTCTCGGCGAATCGCCTTTGAACCACCCCGCGTTTGATGCACACCTCTATGTGAACCGCACCGAGTTTCGTGCACACTTGCTTACGTGTGAACCACGATCTGGTCGTGAGCCCGTGCGTCATAATACTCCGCCTCTACTTCCGCCGGCGGACGTCGTCCGAGTCGGTGCATGAGTCGGCTTTCGTTATACCAGCTCACCCAGGAAGACGTGAGCTCCTCGAGGTCGGACAGTGTGGCGATCGGACCACGTCGGAACGGAGAGTCGGACCGCACGCACTCGGTCTTGTAGAGTCCAATCGTCGTCTCAGCGAGCGCATTATCGAAGGCATCGCCAACGGAGCCGATAGAGGGTTGTAGTCCTTCGAGCATCAGGGTCTCCCGAAAGCGCAGCGCAGTGTAGTGCGACCCGGCGTCCGAATGATGGATGGTGCTTCCTCCAAGGGGACGCCCTCGTCTCCTCCGATATGACGCAGCCTGGCGAATCGCCCGCTCAACAAAGGCAGTCTCCTTGGACAACGAGCACTCCCACCCCACGATCAGCCCGGCGAAAGCATCGATGACGAAGGCGGTGTAGGCAAAGCCAGAGGTCATCGGAACGTAGGTGAAGTCCGCAACGTGAACCTCGTCGGGCTCAGTGGTCCTGAAGTTCCGCTTGAGCAGATCGGGGGCACGAGACGCACCGGGGTCTGGGATCGTCGTGCGAACCCTCTTCGTCCTTCGCACCCCCTGCCAGCCACCCTTCCGCATGAGTCGTTCCACGGTGCAGCGTGTAACGGGGATGCCTTGACGCTTCAGGCGCGCCCACATCTTGGTGGCACCATAGAGGGACTCGGCCTTGCGGGGTCCATCGCTTTTTGGTTCGTAGTAGTCAGCCAAGATCTCAGAGATGGTGGTCTCCCACAGGCTGCGGTTGGATGGAGCACGCCCGAGGTGGGCGTAGTAAGTCCTGGGGGCGATCTTGCACCCGTACTCGGTGAGTACGCGGCAGATCGGAGCGACCCCGAAGAAGGCTCGGTGTTCGGTGATGAACGAGCAGATCATCGATGTCGCGGGTCGCTCTCGGTCGCGAAGAAAGTCGTCGCTGCCTTCAAGATGGCGACCGTCTGCTCTAGCTCGGCGTTCTTGCGCTTGAGCTCTCTGATCTCGGTCGCCTGTGCAGTGGTGACGCCTTCTTCTCTTCCGGCATCCACCAGGCTTTGGCGCACCCACTTTCGAAGCGTCTCGGCGCTCATGCCGAGTCGTTTGGACACCGTGGTGATGGCCGCCCACTCCGAGGAGTAGTCGCTTCGGTGATCGATGACGAGTCGAACTGCCTTGTCTCTTGTTTCCTTATCCCATTTCGTTGGCATGATGACATTTTCCCTCTCATAGAGGTGTGCATCAAACGCGGGGTGGTTCAAACCTCCCCGTATTTACGGGTAAGTGGGGCAATGCGGAGTTCATCGAGAATGAGGTGGCCTCGGAGAACTAAAGGGATCGGAATCGGGATTCCTCATTGACTGGTTTCCTCTCGATCGCGCACCATCAGGTAGCAATGGGGGTTGATCTCTCGGACAGTGTGACAAGAGTGCGCGGCGGGGAGGAAGTCGTTGTGTTGGTAGGGTCGCAGGAGCGGTGATGGTTCGAGTGTGACATGCATGCATGGTGGTTCGTGCTCGTTAAGGCTTCGTATCTGGCTAGGGAACGTGCCGGAGCGAATTCCACGGCGTGACGATGGTACGAAGAGATAGACACAGGTGACCGAAACGCTTCCCTACGAACTATTGGATGAGCGCTACAGGCTCGAGGTGCTAGTCGGACGCGGGGGTATGGCTTCGGTCTATCGTGCAGTGGATACTCGTCTAGACCGTGAAGTGGCGATCAAGCTGCTCAACAGCGGTACCGAGTCCGACGATCGACGCCTTCGAGCTGAAGTACGTACTCTCGCTCGCTTTGCGCACCCTCATCTCGTGCGACTCTTAGACGCCGGGGAGGTTGACGGACGGCTCTATCTCGTCATGGATCTGATCGATGGCACGACGGTGGCAGCCCGACTCCGCGAGGGTCAACTGCCCCCCTTGGCGGTTACGACGATTGCCGTCGGGGTGAGCGAGGCGCTTCGCTATGTCCATCAGAACGGCATCATCCATCGAGACGTGAAGCCAGCCAATATTCTTCTCGATGCTGCCGGAGTTCCCTATCTTGCCGACTTCGGTATCGCACGGCTGATGGACTCAACCGCGCTCACGGCGACCGGGCTCTTGGTTGGTACTCCGGCGTACCTCGCTCCTGAACAGGTGCATGGCGCAGAGGTAGGACCTCCTGCCGACGTTTACGCGCTCGGATTGGTGCTGTTGGAGTGTTTGACGGGGAGGCGCGCATTTAGTGGTGGCATCTCTGAGCTTGCTGCGGCGCGTGTGCTTCGTGAACCGGAGATACCCAACAATCTTCCGGGTCCCTGGCCCTCGCTGCTACGCGCGATGACCGCACGAGAGCCCTCCGAGCGGCCAAGCGCCGCGGAGCTAATGAGGCGTTTGTCTTCGAAGGCGGATACGCCGACTATCGGCGTGACCGCGCCCACACCGGACGGAGTAACGACGGTAGTAGGCGACACGGTTCTAGAGGATCAGACCGCGGTGCTGGTGAATGAGGACAAGACAGCGCCAATCGACATACTCCATGATCGGCCTGAGGAATCCCAGTTTGATGACTCGTTGACTCGCCGGAGGAAATGGACGGCCTATGGCGTTGCCGCCCTTGGAATTGTGGCACTGTTAGCTGGCATCGTCATAGGACAAGCCTTCTCAGGTGGTAAGGCGAAGGTTTCACAACAAGACAGGGCGAGTTCAAGCAACGCGCCGACTACGCAGCATTTCACCACTACGACCCTTGTGCATCCAGTCACGCTCAGCGGGGCTTCTGGTGCTTTCGTAGCTGACCTGGTGAACGGCGAGACCCAAGGAAGTGTGACCCCACAGGCGACACAGCAGCTCATGGGCCAATTGCAGTCGGTCGTTACGGCACCGCAAGGATCAACACAAGCTGTGGCACAGTTCGATCAGCTTGTGAGTAGTTTCAATCGAGACGCCACAAGCGGGCAGATTGTGGGTAGCTCCACGCTGTCAACTCTCTCGAGTGCGCTCACCGACCTCGCCTCGGCACTTGGAACCTCCGTGCCCTCACCTACGACCACTGTGCAGGCCGGACCAGCAAAGGGGAGAGGGCATGGCAAGAAGTAGCGCAGGGTTTGATTAGCGAGAGTGATGCGATGCATGGAGGCGTGCGGGTGAACTGAAAGTCTCGACCTGGGGACCACCATGCTCAGCCATTTTGCTTGTATGGGGATGGGAACGATCTCTCCCGGAACTATTCGACTGGCGTCGGCTCGCCTGGCTTGCAAGGGTGAGTAGCGCTGTCAATGATCACCGAGTCTCGGTTGCCAGCGGATGCCAACTGACGCGCAAGCTGGCTACACATCTCGCGAGTTACCGTGCTGAGTGACCGAGCCAGCTATTACATCAGAGATTCGACGCTCATACCGAGAAGGAGACGGTACTCGCCTGGCTGTTCGCCAAGCTATACGACGTGCCATTGGCGCTGACCTCGATGCCCACCACCGGTGCATTCAGGGACTTTCCGCC
>JBMFXL010000132.1:0-5186 GCA_049964275.1 Acidimicrobiales bacterium
GGAGTCATATTGGACTGGGTGCCAGGTCACTTTGCCCTCGATGCCCATGGCCTCTATCGCTTCGACGGCTCGGCACTCTTCGAGCATCTTGATCCACGTCAAGGACTTCACGAAGAGTGGGGCACCGCGGTGTTCAACTTCGAGCGCAACGAGGTGCGTAGCTTCTTGCTCTCATCGGCGAAGTACTGGCTGACTACCTTTGGAATCGATGCACTTCGGGTGGATGCGGTCTCTTCGATGCTCTACCTGGACTACTCACGTACCGAATGGGTGCCGAACTCGTTCGGTGGCAGGGAGAACCTGGGAGCAATGCGCTTTCTTCGAGAGCTCTGTGAACAGGTTCCCCAATGGCGTAGGGGTGCCTTCGTGGTTGCTGAAGAGTCGACTGCGTTCCCAGGTATCACCAAACCAACGTTCGAGGGCGGTCTCGGCTTTGGTTTCAAATGGAACATGGGTTGGATGCACGATACGCTCGAGTACTTTTCCCATGAGCCGGTTCATCGACGCTGGCACCACCACCAGCTGACGTTTTCGATGTTCTACGCGTACACTGAGCACTTCATCTTGCCGCTCTCCCATGACGAGGTTGTTCACGGGAAAGGTTCGCTCTATGCCAAGATGCCCGGTGACGATTGGCAGAAGCGAGCGAACGTCCGAGCGCTTCTGGGATGGATGTGGGGCCATCCGGGCAAGAAGCTCCTTTTCATGGGCGACGAATTTGGACAACGCCATGAGTGGGGAGACAACCAATCACTTCTTCACGCCGAGCACCATACCGAAGGAGCAGGAGAGATGAAGCGCCTCGTCGGCGATCTCAATGCGCTCTACCGCGATATGAGTGCCCTGTCGGTGGGGGACTTCCATGGTACGGGCTTCCAATGGTTAGTGGCCGATGATGCAGAGGCGAACGTTGCGATATTTCTTCGTCGCTATCCATTTGACATGTCAGCTCCTCCAGTGATCGTCGCCGCGAACCTCTCTCCGGTTCCTCGTGTGGGCTATCGAATTCCGGTACCCCTGGGCGGAGTCTGGGTCGAAGTACTGAATACCGATTCCGTGTGGTACGGCGGGTCAGGGGTCGGAAACCTCGGGCGGGTCTCCGCGACTCCGTCAGACTCCGCTGGCGCATCCTTCGTGCTCGATTGCACGCTTCCACCGCTCGGCGTGCTGTATCTCAGCACCACATAAGTATGCGGGGAGAAGTGCCGAAGAAGAAAGTGACGAACCGCTATCGTCGAAATAGTGAGGTTGTTCGTCACTGAGGAGCACGTTTGCGCAAGCGAAGTTTGGGAAGGGCAAGGAACCTTTCGATCGCGGTTATTGTGTTCGGGATCGTCGGTGGCTTCAGCGGATCGCCTGCGACTCCATTCGCGCATTCTGAGCTGACCTCGTATTTGTCCAATCCACCGGTCAATGACCCTGGATCGATCAATACGGTGCTCTCCTCGGCGGTGTGTGCTAATGGCAATGGCGATTCGGTCTCTTGCGAAGAGAGCGTGATGGTTGCGCTGAATGCCGGCAGGGCATCACTTGGCATGAGTGATTACGTTTTGCCTTCCAACTTCTATGTCATGGCTCCCGAGGAGCAACTGGTCTTCCTGATCAACGAAGATCGTGGAGAATATGCCGAGCCGGTGGTCTCAGGAGCGCTTCCGGGTCTTGACGCTGCGGCGCTCCAAGGAGCACAGGCTGGCGGTGATCCAAGTGTCGTGACCGGGTCGAATGTCAATGGTGCGACTATCGTAAGCTACGGCTCGAACTGGTATGGTGCGTCGTTCGCCATGAACTGGCTTGCGGTGTACTACTCCTGGATGTACGACGATGGTGACGGCTCCAACAACGCTGCCTGTAATGCGCGGAGCCCATCTGGCTGTTGGCAGCACCGGAACAACATCCTCTTTGGTGGCCAAGGTGCGACCGGGCTGTACTTCGGGATCGGTCAGGCAAGTGTTGGACCATTCGTCACCTCTGATGCCATGGTTGTGGCCTCGGTCGATTATGGACCGGGCACCGTGCTGCCCGTGCTGGACAACTGGGCGTCGCTCTCCCAGCTCCTTGGCGGCGGATCGGCATCGGGCGGCTACTGGGAAGTGGCCTCGGACGGAGGCATCTTCACCTTCGGGAACGCCGGCTTCTACGGATCCATGGGCGGACACCCGCTCAATCGACCGATCGTCGCGGTCGTACCCACCCCGGATGGACGCGGCTACTGGGAAGTGGCCTCGGACGGAGGCATCTTTACCTTCGGCGATGCGCCGTACCTCGGATCCTTGGGAGGTACCTCACTTGGGAGCCCCGTAGTCTCTGGGTTCAATGACTCGAGCGGGAATGGCTACACACTGGTGACTGCCAACGGAGATGTGTACACCTTCGGAGCCGATGCGTACATGGGTTCGCTTGGCTATCTTGCGCTCAATCAACCCGTGGTCGGCGGCGCGTGAAATTCGCTAGGTGAGCAATCTGGTCGGGAGCTGCGACTCGTGTGCGCGCGTTCCCTCCCGTTCGAGGAGATAGGCATAGCGTCCTGGAAGCTCGGCCACGGCTTCCACCATCGTCGTACCTTCGTAGTGAAGCCCGACGTAGTCATCGGTCGCGTAGCTCGTTGGCAAGCTGCCATCAGCCACGAGGGACTGCATCATCGGTCGTCGTCGGGCCTCCGAGTCGTAGTGGACGCCGTTTCCGAACGGCAGGAATGCAAGACCGTTGGTCACCGGTCGTAACTCCGGACCGAACGAATCGGTCGTTCCTCCGACATGCCAGCAGAGGGATCCAGCAGATACGCCCGCAAGCACGATGCCGGATTGCCACGCTCGGTGGAGCAGCGAATCAAGCCCATGCACCCCCCAGACGGCAAGTAGGTTCGCGACGCTCCCACCACCGACCCAGATGAGGTCTTGCGAAAGGAGAAGATCGTCGAGATGTGCGGTGTTTGGCATGGGGAACAAGATGCAGTGTGTCAGCTCGAACCCGGCGTGCCGAGCCGCCTCGTCATAGGCAGCGAGATTTGCACGTTGATCTCCAAGCGCCGTGCCGATGTGACATATGCGGGGTCGGCGGCCGTTGACTCCCGCAAGTTCGACACCGTAATGGACGAGTTTGCCGAATTCGAACTCGCTTCTTGTCCCCGGGGCAATGCCACCGGAGGTCGCGAGAATCGTGGGTGCCGATGCGGTCATTGGGCATCGCCAGGAACGGTGATATCCTCGACCTCATTCAAGAAGCCCTCGATCTCGTGCATGTAGAGCTCGCGCTCCTCCCAGAAGGGCATATGCGAGGATTGCTCGAAGATCACAAGGCGCGCATCGGTGATTCCGTCGGTCAAGTGTCCCTGAATTGAAGGCGCCGCCTCATCGAAGCGACCGCAGACCACGAGGGTTGGGACGTTGATGAGATGGAGTCGATCAACCGCCGACCAGTCCTTTGCCGTGCCAATCACGTGAAACTCCGACGGGCCGTTCATCGTGTGGTATACGGTTGGGTCTTCGTCGATCTGCGCGAAGGCGTTGATGATGTCGTCGGGCCATTCCTCGAGGCGGCATACATGGCGGCGGTAGAACACGTCGCAGGCTGCGAGATACTCTGGATTGGAGTAGTCGCCTGTCGCTTCATATCGATCGAGCGCAGCTCGGACATCGTCGGGGAGCGCGTTTCGCAACTCGTTGGCGACCTCGATGAAGTGGCTGAACGCAGCGGCCGTGTTGGAAAGCACGACTGAGCGGAGCCCTCGAGGATGACGAACGGCATGTTCTTGCGCCAACATGCCGCCCCACGATTGCCCGAGGATGTGGTATCCACTTGTCAGATCGAGCGCCTCGACGAGGTTGTCGAGTTCGTCGGCGAAGAGCTCGGGCGTCCAAAGTGATGGGTCGGCGTCGGGGAGGTGGGTCGAGTTGCCGCACCCAAGCTGGTCATAGAAGATGACGCGTCTTCCGAAGTTCGCAAAGTCGATCATCGACAGCAGATACTGATGGCTCGCGCCGGGGCCGCCGTGAAGCGTGACAAGGGGGAGCTTTCGCGGATCTGGCTCATCGGGCTCGACAATCCGATACCAGGTCTGATGCCCCTTGAAATCGACGGTCCCTGTCACCGAGTTCATGTTGAGTAGTCCTCCTTACGGACGATGTGTTCGAAGTTGACGAGATTGCGCTTCCAGATCATTCGAAGGATCGGAGCGGCCACCATGGCACCGAGGGGTCCAAGGAGGTAGGGCGGGAAGCTGAGGTGTTCGTCCCACGAGAGTCGGGTTCGAGAAGGACCGAGCTGCTCAATCGCAATCACGCCCTCTCCTTGAAATACGCCACGGTGGCGTACGCGAATCGATCTATGCTCTTCCCAACCTGTGATCTCCATTCGATCATCGGTTCGAAACGGCCCTACCTGCGTCCGGCAGATGAATGCGGTACCCACACCCTCTCGAAGGTCGGACGTGAAGGTAATAGAGCGCGCATCACTCATCCAGAGTACGTGCCGATCGATGCGCCGAAGTTCATCCCATATCACGTCTGATGAAACCTCGATCTCGCGAGCAATCGAGATCGAGGTCATCAGGATCGACTCATCTCTGCGGATCCCTGGCGAACATTATTGGAGGATCGTAGCACTATAGGGGAGCTAGTGAGCAGGAGAGGGTTAGGCGTGAGGTCCTGCATTGGCTACACCGCCGCTGCAGTCTCGCCCCCGTCATGCCCATTCAATACCATCGCCGCGTTCTCCGGCGAGACGATATTGATGGCGACACCTGTTCCGAGTTCGAATCCCGCAGTGGTGGTGAGTTTCGGGACGATGTGGACATGCCAGTGGAAGTTGCCGAAGGCACGATAGGGGGAGGAATGGAAGACCAAGTTGTACGAGACGTTGCCAACCCGATCGCGAAGCATTCGAAGCGCTTTGGCGATGGCTGAGCCGGCTGCCGCGAGCCCGGACGGTGAGGACAGGTGGAGATGCGCACCATGGGAGGCGGGAATCACCAGCATTTCGAAGGGTGCAGACGACCAGTACGGCGCGACGACAAGGGCGTCCTCCTCCTCGACAACGACTCGAGTACCAGCGGTGCGCTCGAGCTCAGCGGTTGCACACAGCACGCATCCTCCGACAAAGCGTGAGAAGCCCGCTTGCTCGTCCACCAACTCACGCGGTACGAAAGAGATCCCGAGGAGCTGCCCGTGGGGATGCTCGACCGAGGCACC
>JBMFXL010000133.1:0-5182 GCA_049964275.1 Acidimicrobiales bacterium
CTACCCACCAATTCGCCCCGTACAAGGTTGGGGGCTGGGATGCCGAACCGAAATCACAGCCGACCGTAGGGGCGAGCCCGGAGTAACCGGGAGGAACGATGGCCGAAAGCGAGTACCGGAGGGCCTGGTTCCTAGGAACGGTCACGGTTTGTGATGCATTGAAGGGTGGCAGCAGTGGCGTGGTCGGAGCGATGGACACGGCACAGGTTCCCGTGACTGGGGAGTTGGAAGTACTGGCGAGACCGATCTCGACTACGACTGAGTACGCCCCATTGGTCTGAAGGCTCGGACCGGTGAGCCCTGTCGCGGTCGTATAGAGCGATCCTGCACCTGCCGGTCCTTGTGGCCCCTCTGGCCCCTGTGGACCCGCCGGTCCTTGTGGACCCGCCGGTCCTTGTGATCCTTGTGTTCCAATTGGACCCTCTGGCCCCTGTGGACCTGCCGGTCCTTGTGTTCCCGCTGGCCCCTGCGGCCCCTGCGACCCCTGCGACCCCTGCGCACCGATGAGACTGGTCCCACTTGTCGGCCATCCAGTGATGGTCTTTGGCCCATAGATCGTGTCCGAGGTGGTATCGAGGTAAAAGTCACCGACGTTGCCAAGGGAACTCAAGGGTTGGCCCGTGCCATTGAGGAGACTGTTCCCATTAGCACCTGGGGGACCCTCAGGACCCGCCTGGTTCCAGCTGATCAGTTTGTCCCCGGTGACACAGTGCGGGGTGGAGGACTCCTCCACTCGGTAGAGCACGCCGAAGTGTTTCGATACGCATGCCGAATAGGTGACTGAGCTGGTTGATGAACTCGCCAACGCACTGCTCATCAGTACGCCTCCGCCAAGGCCTGACCCTAGGAGTAGCGCAGCTATGAACGTAATGCCCTTTGTGATTCTCATGTGATTCCTTCCACTGACGACAGATCTGACGTGGCCGCCAACCGATTGGGTCACGCCCGTGTGACAAAAAGATGTTACGTCATCTGTTTCATCCCTGTCGAACAGCCGACGTGAGGGTATACCCCATGGGTGAGGGTCTCAGCGTGGGTACCGAAGAGGACTATGGGTAAGAGGCCCGACGGGCCATTTAGGTGCCCCGAGTGTGTCAAGGACGCTCATGTGCATGGTTGATGGTGAGGTCGGCTCAGTCTAAGGAGGTGGGAGCATTAGGAAGATGCCTCCGAGCCCTTTCCAATTGAGCGTGACCATTTGGCGCTCGGTGAGCCCATTCCTCCGGCGACTGGTCCACTACGTTAGAAGAACGTCGGTGCGTTCATTGGATCGAGTCACCTGCTCAAGTCACCCCGGCATGGTGTCGAAGCTCTCATAGCGTCAGTGTCGGGGAAGGACGGTGATTGTGGAGACGTCGGAGGTCCGGGCCGAGTCGAGAGTGGTCCTGTATTACGAGAGCGAGGCGTCACGTCAAGCTCGCGAGGATGCGGCGTCGGCTCACGTCATCGATTTGGCGGTGCGTGCAGAGATCAAGCACTTCGACCTCGAAGTCGTCTTCGCGTCGGCCGACTCCATCATTGCTCGCGCCAAGGATCATGACGATGATTTCCACGTGGGCGTCAAGGCGTCGCTCGTGTACCCCATGTTCTCGGAGTCCTGGAGAGTACCTGTCAAGATCTCTCCGGTCACCGACCTCGGTCCCGAAACGTACTCACTCACGCCGCTCGAGGAGTGGGAGTATCTGAATCGACGCGCCTATGTGAGGGTCAAGGTGGACTTTCCCGTGACGCTTCTCCCTTCGGCGCGGGAGCGCCGTCCAGGAATCGCCTGTGTCGCGCGAGATATCTCCCACTCGGGAGTCGCTATCGTGATGCCCTCGGGTGTCTCGCTCGAACTCGATGACGAAGTCTCGATCACCCTTCACCTTCCCGATGGTGATCTCGAACTACTCGCTGAGGTCGCCTCGAACCGTGGCGACGTGTTGGGCTTGCAGTTCCACAAGGTGAACGATGCCGCCGACAAGAGGATCGGCAAGGTCATCTTCCAGGCGCAGATTGCGAAGAAGCGACTTCTCGTCGACGACTGAAGGATCGCTAGCGAAGCTCGGCGAGGAACGGATTGTGGTCTTTTTCACGACCGATGGTCGTGGTTGGGCCGTGGCCTGGGAAGACACCCATGGCATCGTCCAGCGGACGGATTTTCGTCCGCATGGACTCCATGAGTTGCTCGTAGGAGCCGCCGGGGAGGTCGGTGCGTCCGATCGAGTCGCGGAAGAGATGGTCTCCTGAGAAGAGCATCGATCCAGCAGGTGTGTCTTCGAGCAGCAGGCAGACCGAGCCCTGGGTATGCCCGGGGGTATGAAGAACACTGAAGCGCATCCCTGCACCTGAGATGACGTCCCCGTCCTCGATGTCGACGATGAACTCTGGCGGGGTCGTCTGAACGCCGGCCTCGAGTAAGAGTGCGCCAAGCATGGGTGCGGATCCCACCGGGTCATCGACCATATGACGGTCCTTTGGGTGCAGGTGGACCGGGAGTGTCTGTGTGCCTTGGTTCGAAAGATAAGAGGTGATTCCGCCGGTGTGGTCGACATGCCCGTGGGTGGCGATGACCGCGGCGACTCGAACACCGAGTTCACGTACTCGGGCGGCAACCTGGTTTGGATCCGGTGGGATGTCGATCAGCACGCACTCCTTGTCGTCGATTGAGACAATCCAACTGTTCGTCTGGGCGACCCATAGCGACTGTGCGTCGATGATCATTGCGGCTCCTTTGGGTGACTGCCTGCACACTGGTAGTCGTTCGCTAGCGTAGTGGGGTATCGGTTTTGTCGATCGAAGCGCCTGAGGAGATTGTACATGTCCGCACGAGTGGTGTTGGCGGAAGATGAAGCCATAATCCGTCTCGACCTTCGGGAAACGCTAGAGGCAGAGGGTTATGAGGTAGTCGGTGACTATGGCCGGGGCGACGAGGCGCTCGAGGGAATTCGCGAGCTGCGTCCTGACATTGCCATCCTTGACGTCAAGATGCCGGGACTTGATGGACTCGAAGTCGCTGCTGAGGTCCTCAACGAGAAGATCTGTGCGACGCTGGTTCTGACCGCGTTCTCTCAGCGAGCACTGGTAGAAGCGGCCCGCGAAGCCGGTGTGATGGCGTACTTGGTCAAGCCTTTCCAAGCATCTGAGCTCGTCCCTGCCATCGAGCTGGCAATCGCGCGGTATGTCGAGGCGCAGGCACTTGAGGCAGAGGTCGCTTCACTCGGTGACGCCAATGCGACGCTTCAGGCCAAGCTCCAGGCGCGAAAGCTTCTCGAGCGAGCGAAGGGCAAGTTGCAGGAGTCGTATGGGTACTCGGAAGCAGCCGCATTTCGATATATCCAGAAATCTGCCATGAATACTCGGTCCACGATGTCCGACGTGGCAAATGCCATCGTTGAAGGAAGGCTCGTGCCTCCTGTGAGCGATGCGCCTGTCGCCTGAGGGAGACCAGCATTCGATGTCACCCGTGCGGTGCCGCTCCTGTGAGTCAGTTCTTGATGGCCAGGTCTCGTACTGTCCGTTCTGTGGCGCTAAGAAGACAGTCCCACGGCGTCGCTGGATTGCTATACTCATCGCCGCCATTGCGACCTATTGGAGCTTTGCGTACACCTACCGTCGCGACAAGGTGAAGTTCTGGATCGGCTTTGCCGTGTCGGCGTTTGCAGTGCTCGAGCTGAGTCAGCGGTACGTCTTTGCGATAGGGATCATCATCTGGGCGTGGTCGATAATCGACCGCGTGCTCAAGCCGACGCGTTTCTATGAGGAGTATCCGAACGGATAGGCGACCACTCGATCTGCGTCCGGCTGAGGTCCCCGGAGGTTGTCACAGGTAAGGACTACCTAGTTGGCATGAATCAGTCGAGATCATTGCGTTTTCGTAGAAGAGGATCGAGAGGGCGACTCGTCGAGGCGTTAGTGACAATCACGACCATCGTCGCGGTCCTTGCACTCGGGTTGTGGTGGCGTCCGCTGTTGGTTGTCGCACTGTGTGCAGCTGTGACGTGGTACGTGGTCGCGACGCGAGGTGGATCCCACATCAAGATGTCCCATTGAGCTTGCAGGTTTGCGGACGTGCCCTTGCGGTCCACTGGGAGTCGCTACCGCAACCCCGAGTCCTTTGACGTAGGCTCCCATGCTGTGGAATCCTGCATGCTTATCGACGGGTACTCACTCGCGTTTCGCGCGTTCTATGCGTTGCCGCAAACCTTGACCAACTCGTCCGGGGTGGTGACGAATGCACTTCACGGGTTCTCCCGGATGCTTGCGAATCTTGTCGACACCTACCAGCCGTCGCACATGGCAGTAGCGTTTGATTACCCTGCCCCGACCTTCCGCGAGGCCCTCTTCCCGCCGTATAAGGGCCATCGTCCCGAAACCCCAGAGTCGCTTCGTCCACAGCTTCAGCTTTTGCGACCTCTCGTGACCGCACTTGGGATTCCCGCCATCGAACGAGAGGGCTTCGAGGCGGACGACGTGATCGGCACGCTCTCGAGATGGGCAGCCGATGCTCGACTGCGTTGCTACATCGTGACCGGAGACCGTGACTCGTTCCAACTCGTGGAGGACCCGTACGTCACGGTGCTCTACAACCGACGTGGGGTCAGTGAGATCGACCTTATGGACGAACGGGCAGTCGCCCAGAAGGCCGGTGTGCCGCCGTCTCGATACAGCCAATACGCGGCGCTCCGAGGAGATCCTTCAGACAACATTCCTGGGATCCCCGGCGTGGGGGAGAAGACTGCAGCCAAACTCTTGAACGAGTACGGAGACCTCGAGGAGCTTCTCCTCCATGTGGATTCGCTCTCGGGTAAGCTTCGGACCACGATCGCGGAGTCCGCTGAGCAGATTCGACTGAATGCTGAGTTGTCGCGCATCGAACGCGACGTCCCTCTCGATGTCGGCATTGACGACCTCCGAATCGACCGATGGAACTCGGAGGAAGCTCGTGAGCTCTTCTCCACGTTGGAACTTCGAGGCTCGCTCAAAGCGCTCTCGGAATCCTTCCGATATCGCGAGGACCTCGCACGCGCGTCGAGCCTCGAAGGCACGTCGATCGACGAGGTGGTGGCCAAGTCCTATCGCGAGGTCGAGAGTGTCATCGAGCTGCTCGATGGGGCTCGCGAGGAAGACAGCGTGGTGGTAGCCGTACGATTTGCGGGTACTCCGGGAAGAAGTGCGCTGGTAGCGGTGGCGATGTCATGTG
>JBMFXL010000134.1:0-5167 GCA_049964275.1 Acidimicrobiales bacterium
GTCACGGATTTTCTGGACGGGTACGTCGCCCGAAGGATCGGCGGAGTGACCACCTTTGGAAAGGTCTTCGACCCCACATCCGATCGGATCGTCGTGATCGTGATGGGCATTGCCTTCACGATCTACCACGTCATCCCACTTTCGTTGGCCATCCCATTGCTCGTTCGGGAGGCACTCGTCTCCATTATCGTCATCGTCTTGCTCGTCGTCTACCACCGCCGGGTCGACGTGGTGTGGGTCGGAAAGGCAGGGACCTTCGGGCTGCTCTTTGCGCTCCCGCTCCTCATCTTCCATGAGAGTCAAGGCACCTTGGCCCATGATCTTTATCTCGGCGGCCTTGTGATCGCGGCACTTGGCACTCTCGGCCTGTATCTCGCTGGCTATGACTACGTCCGTGCACTCCTTGATGCGTCGCGCGCGTCGAAGGAGGGAGTCGAAGACACGAAAGGTACGACGACATGAAAGCAGTGATCATGGCGGGTGGAGAAGGCACCCGCCTCCGCCCACTCACCTCGACCCAGCCCAAGCCGATGCTCCCCATGGCAGATGTCCCAATGATGGAGCACGTCGTGCGATTGCTCGCCCGGCATGGTTTCGATGAGATCGTGGTCACGGTGGCGTACCTTGCGAATGCCATACGAACGTACTTCGGGGACGGCAGCGAGTTCGGGGTTTCGATTTCGTACGTCTCCGAGGAGAGTCCTCTTGGTACCGCAGGCTCGGTCGGCAACGCCCGGGAACTGCTCGATGAGCGTTTCTTGGTCATCTCCGGTGACGTACTTACCGACACCGAACTCTCCAAGGTCTGGAAGTACCACGAGGATCAACACGCGCTGGCGACGGTAGTGCTCCAGCGGGTGGAGAACCCACTCGACTTCGGCATCGTGACGACCAATCCCGATGGATCGATCATTCGATTCCTCGAGAAGCCTTCATGGGGAGAGGTCTTCACCGACACAGTAAATACCGGTATCTACATCTTCGAGCCCGAGATCTTCGATTTCATTCCCGAAGGTCGCCCCTCTGACTTCTCCGGTGAGATCTTCCCAGCCCTCTTAGACCAGGGTCGTCCACTTTTCGGCTGGGTCTCCGATCGCTACTGGGAGGACGTTGGGACGATCTCTGGATATCTCAAGGCACATCGCGACATCCTTGACGGAAAGGTCGACGTTGAGGTGGCGGGCTTCCAGATTCGAGAGGGCGTATACCTGGGAGAGGGCTCCACGATCGACCCCTCGGTGACCATTGAAGAGCCCGTCCTCATCGGCGCGAACACCCGCATCGGCGCCAATGCCGTGCTCCGTCGCTACACCGTGATTGGGTCCAACTCGAAGATCGGTGAGGATACCTCCATTGAGAACTCCATCCTTGGGGATCACAATTTCATTGGATCGGTAAGTCAAATACGTGGCGCGGTCATCGGCCGAGGCACCGACGTCCGTCACGGTGTCGTCATCGAGGACGGCGCGGTGATCGGCGACGACTGCTACATCGGCGAAGAGTCCATCGTTCAACCACTCGTCAAGATCTACCCTTCCAAGACCGTGCAGTCTCGTACGACGGTGAATACCTCGATCGTCTGGGAGTCCCAAGCAACTCGGGGGGTCTTCGATACGCTCGGCATCACGGGGTTGCCCAACGTCGATATCTCGCCCGAGCTAGCGGTTCGCGTGGGCATGGCATACGGATCCCTCTTCCCTCCCGGCTCGACACTGGTCGCCTCTCGCGACACCTCACGTGCCGCGCGAATGCTCAAGCGGGCGCTCATGGTGGGGATCAATGCCGTTGGGGTCTCCGTTGCTGACCTCGAACTCGCCGCCACACCCTTGGCACGCTACGTCACGAAGTACTCCCACGCCACGGGCGGGATCCGTGTATCGGTATCGACCAAGGATCCCTCGATGATCGACATCCGCTTTCACAGTAGGAGAGGCGCAGATCTCGATGAAGCGACGCGGCGGAAGATCGAACGCCTCTTGCAGCGTGAGGACTTTCGCAGGGTGCTGGCCGGAGAAATCGGGGATCTCTCATTCCCCGGGCGCGTCGTGGAGAACTACGTGGAAAGCCTCCTCGACGTGCTCGACATCTCGAAAATAGTCGGCCACGGTTTCAAGATCGTGACCGATTACTCCTTTGGTTCCCTCGGAGGCCTGATCCACACCGCCTTCTCCAAGTTCAATGCTGATGTACTTTCTCTCAATCCCTATCCCGCAACGGCGCGTATGATTGCTGCCGACCCGGCGCAACAGCGTGACCGTGTGGCCCGTACCGTCGTGGAGTCGGGATCCGATCTCGGACTGATCTTTGACTCGGGTGGCGAGCAGTTCTCGCTTATAGATGACCGTGGTCACCTCCTCGAAGGCCAGGAGTTCGTCCTCGCAATGGTCAAGCTCTGCGGGGCGACCGGTCGCTTCTCGGAGTGCGTGCTGAGCGCGAACTGTTCGAACGCTGCGGCGCGGCTTGCGGACGACCTCGGTCTCACGGTGCACTGGGCGAAATCCAATGAGATGGCGGTTGCGAACGCCACGATTGCACAGAACCTCGCAGAGATAGGTCCCGATGGTCGGCGAGCGGTTGCCTTCGGCGTCACCCCAGAGGGCACCTTGATCGCCCCAGGAGTGGTCGAGGGACCCGACGCCGTGCTCAACATGGCGCTAGTGCTCGCTGCATTGGCTGAGCATTCTGCAACGCTCTCCGAAATCATGACGGGGGTCGAGGTCCCCGTCGTGCGCTCGTCTGAGGTCTATACGCCCTATGAGCTCAAGGGTTCTCTCATGCGGTACCTCCTCGAGCGCAACAACGCGGATGAAGCCATCTTTGTTGACGGCATCCGTACCTCTTCTCCAGAGGGCGGCTTCGTGCTCATCTCACCACATGATTCGGAACCGCTCACCACGGTGACGGTCGAGGCAAAGACGCCCGCAGAGGCGGACGACCGGCTCCAGTCGATGACCGAACGCTTGACCGCCATCATGAGCGCGCTCGATTGATTCGGCGGATTCGTTCTCAGGGTTGGTCGCGCGCTTCCACTCCGCGATAACATGGCGTCATGAACGTTCCAGGCGACCGTAGATTTACGAAGGATCACGAGTGGGCGTTGCTCGAAGGCAGCACGCTTCGTATCGGGATCACTGATTATGCCCAAGACGCACTTGGCGATGTGGTCTTTGTCGGCCTTCCCACCGTGGGGCTCGAGGTTACCGGCGGCTCCGCTTTTGCCGAGGTCGAATCGACGAAATCCGTCTCCGATATCTACGCACCTCTTGGGGGGAGTGTGGCTCGCGTCAACGACGAGCTCTCTGATCACCCTGAACTTCTGAATCAGGATCCCTATGGAGAAGGGTGGCTCTGCGAGATCACTGTCACCGATCCCGCTGCCTATGAGGGGCTTCTTAGCGCAGGGGACTACGAAGCGCTCATCACTGGGTCTTAAGGATCGTCGCCTCTTTCCAACTTTCGTCGCGGTAGCCGAATGATCCCTCAACCTTTGAGTTAAGCTTGAGACCTACCTGCGCGCGCCCAGACGCGACGCTGTCGACGAGAAGGGGAACGGCGTGACCACTTGCGTCCACTGCGGACACGGGAACCAGGATGACGCTCGCTTCTGTTCCTCGTGTGGACGACCCCTTGGCCGGAGCGACGAAGAGATCACCGATACGCTTCAAGCGGTTGAATTCCCGAACGAGGCCCGGGAGGAGTCACTCAGGGCGGCGCTCCGAGAGCTCCCGCCGGGCGCCGCGTTCCTCGTCGTGCGATCTGGAGAGGACGCGGGGTCTTGGTACGCCCTCGAGGCAGCGTCGACGACGCTAGGGCGTCATCCAGGAAGTGACATCTTCCTCGACGACATCACGGTATCTCGTCGTCATGCAGAGATTCGCCGAGAGGGTGTCAGGTTCGTGTTGAAAGATGTCGGGTCACTCAACGGGACGTATCTCAATCGCGCAAGGATGGACGAGGCCGAACTGGCTCATGGGGATGAGCTGCAGATAGGGAAGTATCGTTTCATCTTTGCGCTTTACACACAAGGGGCATAGGGACGCGATGGTAGATGGGGAGGGATATCTCTCAATCGGCGAAGTATTAGCACAGGTCCAGGAAGAGTTCCCTGAACTCTCCATCTCCAAGATTCGCTTCCTGGAAAGTAAGGGCCTGATTGATCCGGAGCGGACGCCTTCGGGTTATCGCAAGTTCTTCCCACGTGACATCATTCGCTTGCGTCGGATCCTTCAGATCCAGCGTGAGACCTACATGCCACTCAAGATGATCAAGGACATCCTTGATGAAGAGGAAGCAACTCAAGGTGGGAGTCGCGACGATGGATCTCCTACACTCACGCTTATCGAGGGTGACCGCTTTGAGGCCGTCCACCAAGAGGACCTCGATGAGGGGCTAGCCGATGCCGCGGCGATGCGCGCAGTGAGCTCTCAGGCTGAAGCTGCGCCTGAACTCGCAGGACCCAACGAGCCCTCGCGGAGTCCAAGTGCCCCTCGCCACTCCGGAGATGGAGCCATCGCCGAGGTACTAGCTCAGCTGCGAAGTTCGGTGAGTGCTCAACCCCGCGAAGACGTGGAGCCTCCCCACGTTGGAGTGCATCCGGCGAGCTACCCGGGTCCAGGTGAAACGTCGCTTCGTCGTAGTGAGACGGTGTCCCACACCGTTGAGCCAGACGCATCCCAGACCATGTTCTCCATCGAGGAGCTCTCTCGTCTCACCGGCGCACGCGTGTCGGAGATCCAAGAGATGGAGACCTACGGGCTCATCGAGAGCAAGAACTACGCGGGAGAGCGCTACTACGCGCAGATCGATTTCGAGATCGTACAGATCCTGACGGTGTTCCAGCGTTTCGGGATTGGATCTCGCCACCTGAGGATGTACAAGATCTCGGCCGAACGTGAGGTAGGCTTCATGGAGCAGGTCATCGCCCCGCTGCTCCGCCAACGAAATCCCAGTGCGCGTAAACGTGCGAGTGAGCAGCTGTCCGATCTTCGTACCTTGGGAACCTGCTTGCGCGGTTACTACATCGAAAAGCTCCTCGAGAAGTATCTCGATCTCTAGGGCTGTGACAGCGCTCTATGGAGCGGGCTAGATTCGAATCTATGGTCGAAGTCGAACTCGCAGCGGTCAAAGTTGACTTGCGATCCAACGCACCGGTGCTCCTGCTTCAAGA
>JBMFXL010000135.1:0-5163 GCA_049964275.1 Acidimicrobiales bacterium
CCCCACGGGGTCGAACTCATGGTCTCGGAGTCGGACTCCCAAGATCAAGGCTTCGAGAGCTACTCCAAGCTGATCGAGGATGCCATGGCCGGCGACCACTCACGTTTTGCAACCCAGGACTCCATTGCGGAGTCGTGGCGCATCGTCGACTCGATCCTTTCTCCAGATGAGATCGTTCCCTATGCCAGAGGCTCCTGGGGCCCATTGAAGGCCGATGTACTCCTTGGCGAGGCTCGCCACTAAAGGCCTAAGGCTCGACTTGGGTTGGCGTTGCCGAGGTGCGGTCGAAGAGATCTTCGGGGATGGAGAGCTCCATGATGGTGCCGTGGGCGATCGTAGGCGTTTGACTCTCATTGCGTGAGACTTGACCCCAGGTCGAGACGGCCTTCGAAGTCACCGAAGTGAGCTGTAGCTCTCCACCCAGCGACGCGATGAGTCGACGGAGTGAGAAAAGTCCAAGATGACCGAGCTTATGGTCGGTAAGTACCGCTGCATCGAACCCGGTGCCGTCGTCGGTCACGGTGAGTTGATATCCCGATGCCGTTCGACGGAGCCGAACCGTAATTCGCTCCGCGCGGCCATGCACGACGGCGTTCTGGACCGCGACCCTTATGGCGCGATGGAGCTGTTCGGAGATGAGTCGATGTGGTTCGGCGTCGACCGGCTCGAAGTCGATGTTGACCCCGAGCTGCGCACGCACGCGATCGAGGTAGCTCTCGATGGCCCGGTTGAGGCCTAACTCGAGGTCGGGTGGATCGAGTTCGTGGATGAACCCTCGGAGCCCCTCCATCGTTCGTCCGAGACCTTCGCCAACGGCCCCCAGTCCCTCTGAGAGTGCAGTCGAGAGCCCTTCTCCGAGCGCAAGGATGTCGACTCGAAGTTTCAGTGCGGCCAGTACCTGGAGCGGACCATCATGGATGGCGAGTGCGATTCGCTCCTGCTCTTCGATCGAGGTTTCGAGGATCGCTTGCTTCGATGCATTGGAAATCTCTTCGAGGAGCCGTCTTCGCATGGTCTCCGCGGTCTCCGCGATCGTTTGTGTCTCCTCGAAGCCCGTGGCGCTGATCACCGTTTCGATCTTGCCATTGCTGATCTCCCGCATGGAACCCGCGAGCTGTTCGATCGGTGCGACCAGCTGGGTATTGGTCTGGCGGGTGAGGGCAATGAGTACGAGGATGCCAATACTGCCGAGAACGAGCGCGACGGCGATCGCGATCTCCTCCGCACGCCTGGCGCGTGCTGCAGTGCCATTGGCAGTTGAGACCACCGCTTGCTGAAGGCGAAGGCTGGTGGTTGAGACCTTTCCGTTGAAAGTGGAGAAGCTTGCTGCTAGGGAAGCGTCCACCAAACCCACGTGGGAGAATTCGGCGCGATGGAGGGAGAGGAAATCGTAGAGTGCGCTCATTGCCCGAGTGAAGGAGGTGACTTGTTCGGGGTATCCAGGGAGAAAACGAAAGGTGGAGGTGGGGCAGGGGAGCACGAAGTTGGTGCGCCGGTAGGAGGAGGGTGCGAGCGGTTCGCCTCGCTGCACCTCGAGTGAGATGTGGAGATCCATCGCACGAAAGGTACCAAGACACCGCAGACCAGCAAGCGCTGCGGTCGACGCCTGGTTCGTGGCGAGGGCATAACGGGTCACCCCTAGGACGAGTGCCCCAACGGAGAACACGACGACCACGATCGAGGCAATGGAGAACTGTTGTAGGCGTCGTCGATAGCTGGGCGACCGCGAAGAACGCACCCGTAACACCCTGCTAGGGTAGACGAACTTGGGGTGAGTCAGCACGCGTTCTTAGAGGATCATGAGTATCGGTGACCTAGGACCTCCTGATCGTGGGAGCGCTCTCAAATAGCTATGCCAAAACGCTATGGTTGAGCCCATGGTGGCACTCCGCGACTCTCCAATACGTGTGCTGATCGTTGACGATCATACGATGTTCGCAGAGACTCTGACCATGGCGATCAACACGTTGGCGGACGTAGAGGTAGTAGGTCAAGCGCATTCGCTTGCCGAGGCTCACCAGTTCCTCGAGGAGCAGACGGTTGATCTTG
This sequence comes from Acidimicrobiales bacterium, assembly GCA_049964275.1. GTDB lineage: Bacteria > Actinomycetota > Acidimicrobiia > Acidimicrobiales > Acidimicrobiaceae > JAJYZP01. The sequence continues at coordinate 2,050 of JBMFXL010000135.1, forward strand.
TGATCCTCGACTACAGGCTTCCCGATTCGGTTGGCTCCGACGGCATCACCTCCCTTCGGAGGGCATTCCCCGAGGCTGCCTGTCTGGTCCTGACCGCGGTAAGCGATCCTCGTATTGCCGCGGAGGTGATCAGCGCTGGTGCGATAGGATACTTGACCAAGGATCTAGATCTTGCGGCGCTGTCTCGGGGAATACGTGACTCAGTGCGTGGTCGACCTGTCGTGGACTCAGACATGACGCGTGCGATGCTCGCCCGTCTTTCCCGTGGTGACCATCAGCTAGGACAGGATCTGACTAAGCGTGAGCAACAGATCCTTGAGATGATGGCTCAGGGGCTCAGTGCCGCCCAGATGGCGACGGTGCTCCATCTCTCAGTCTCGACCGTGCGTAACCATGTTGCGAAGATCCTTGCGAAGTTCAACGTGCACTCCATGCGTGAGGCAGTCGCGCTCGCACGCAACGTAGGGATCCTCGCCGATCACTCTTGACGGATGCGAGCTAGCTCCCCGCCGCATGCCGGGAGGTGCCCGGATTCGAGCCACCGTCGCGTCGATCGATGTCGTCGAGGCGAACGAGCTGAGAGGCGAGCCATTGGCCTAAGGGCTCCAAACCTGAGCCGAGCCGCTGACTTTGCTCCAGAAGGTGTTCATCGAGGTGGAGCGTTGCTTGGTAGATGAACTCGCTCCCGAACTGACGAAGATCCTGGGTGAGGTCGATCCCCTCCTCGGTTGCGACTCCATTGAGCGTGAATATTCCACCGAGCACCTCGGGGGAGCGGGGCTCTAAGCGCGCGGTGATCTCGTCAAGGGCGATCGCTCGATCGGTGTGGATGTGGAGGACAATCTCGGCATCGAGCTCGATCTCGGAGTCGAGGCCGTCGCCAAGCGTCCATGAGCGATACGCGGACTGGCTCCAGGTTGACCACTCGATGGAGATGTCGGCCCGTATTCGAGGCGGCGTGTCTTCGCCAGGGAGCGCGTAGGTCGTCTCGAATGTGACGTCGCCCAGTGCCAGATCCATCTGCAATCGCTCCTCGACGGCAGATCGTTCCAGCATGGCGCTTTCGAGAACGGTCTTGATCTCGCCGATGAACTCAAGGAGTACGTGGTCAACCATTTCTAAGAAGGCTAGTGTCGCGCTAGGGTAGGAGGGATGGCGAACCCGTGGATTGATCGACGCGTCCTCTCATTTGCCCACCAAGGTGGTGCGCTCGAGGCGCCTTCCTCGACGATGTTTGCAATGCGAAAGGCCGTAGAGGCTCATGCGAATGTGTTAGAGCTTGACCTCCACGCGACCGCCGACGGTGAGTTGGTGTGCGTGCACGACGAGACCCTGGATCGCACGACGAATGGCAGTGGCTACGTGCGCGAATTCACCCTCGAGGAGCTCAAAAGACTTGACGCAGCATTCAACTTCGTCGAAGGTTCTGGTGAGCCCGCCGTGGTCGATCGACCAACGGAGGAGTACACCTACCGCGGTAAGGCACCAGAAGATCCCGAGTTTACGATCCCCACACTCGCGGAGGTGATGACGCAGTTCCCTTCCACCTACCTCAACCTCGATCTCAAGGACGATCTTGGTGACGGCGGCTCGATGGAGTACGCACTCGGTGAGGCACTCCGGGCGTCGGATCGCACTGAACGGACCATCGTTGCTTCATTCTTGTTCGAGCCCCTCCAGCGCTTTCGCGAAGCATTCCCGGAGTTCGGGACCGCCGCGACCCCTGAGGAAGCACTTGGGTTCTATCAGTCGTTCCTCAATGGCGAACGCCCTGACGAGATCCCCTTCGTTGCGCTCCAGATCCCTGCCTCCTATGGCGGTATCGAGTACATCGATTCACGCTTCGTCGACTTCGCGCACGAATGCGGCATCGCGCTCCATGTGTGGACGATCAATGAGGAGTCGCAGATGGAGTGGCTCGTGGAGATGGGTGCAGATGGTGTGATCAGTGACCGACCTTCGATACTGGCTGGCGTGCTCGAGCGACGTGGCGTTGCATTTCATCACGAGTCGGTGGCGTAGATGGCCAAGGTACTCGTAGCGATGTCCGGAGGTGTGGACTCCTCCGTTGCCGCTGCGATCCTGCATGACCAGGGTCACGAGTGTGTTGGGGTGACTCTGAAGCTTTGGGGTGGACCTTCGGACTCTGGCTGTTGCTCGGTCTCCGATGTCGAGGATGCTCGTCGAGTCGCATCACAGCTCGGGATCAAACACGTAGTCTTCAACTTCTCCGAGGCCTTCGAAGCCGACGTCGTGACACCGTACGTCGAGGCATATGCGCGGGGCGAGACCCCGAACCCTTGTATCGAGTGCAATCGCTCCATCAAGTTCGCGATACTCCTCGAACGAGCGAAGCGTCTCGGTTTCGACTACGTTGCGACGGGTCATCACGCACGCATCGGACACGGCGAGGAGGGCCCGGTACTCCTTCGGGGCGTCGACCGCGAGAAGGATCAGTCCTATGTGCTCTCCATGCTGACGAGTACGCAGCTTTCCATGCTCATGTTGCCCATCGGAGAAATGCGAAAGAGCGAAGTGCGGGCTCGTGCGAGCGAGATGGGCCTTCGTACTGCGAACAAGCCCGACTCCCTTGAGGTGTGCTTCATCTCGAAGGCCGAAGGACGGGACGCGTTCCTTGGCAAGCGAATCCCCCTTCGTCGTGCGCGTGCCGTCGATCTCGTCGATGGGAGCGCACGGGAGCTCGAGGTGAACTTCGAGACCGTGACCGTTGGCCAGCGGAAGGGTATTGGGTCGATGGGTGACTCGCGGAAGCGATTCGTGGTCGACAAGGATGTGTCGACCGGCACCATACTGCTCGGATCTGAACGGGATCTCGTGCGGAGCGTCCAGCGTGTTCGCGAGATTGTCTGCCATGAGGTCGACCTGAGTGACGTCGAAGTCCAGACTGCGGCGCATGGTTCGACCCTGCGGGGTTCGCTTGATGGTGAGCGAGTGGTCTTCTCCTCGCCACGTCGGCGCGTGGCACCTGGCCAGACCCTTGCGTTCTATCGCGGTGATCGTGTCGTCGGATCCGCCATCGTGGCAGACTGAACCAGCCGATGGCGAACGAGCCTGATCGAGGTCCAGCGTCGCGAGTGGAGGAGCTACGACGGC
>JBMFXL010000136.1:0-5155 GCA_049964275.1 Acidimicrobiales bacterium
GGAGTGGGGCCAATTCGGACCGTCACGGAGGGGCCAATTCACTCCGTCATACTCAGAACTTTGTCCAAATCCCTCGATCGAGGTGAAAGAGCGAGTGCACCGTCGCACGTTGGCGGCACAGTAAGTGGCATGGCAGCAGATGGGCCGATTGAATTGGTCATCCAGGGCTACGCACCTCTCGGGGACTGTGCAGGTAGCTGGACCGAATCGGCTGATCTCGTGCGCTCCTGGGTGCGACGAGCAGCACCGGAACACCGCCGCCGCGCTCTCCAACTTCTATACGCTGGAGCGCACTTGGCGGCTTGGGGGCTGGAGGAGCACATCCCGCTGCGAAGTGAAACGCTGCTTCGTGATACCACCGTTGAGCGCTTCTGCGCGGCCATTGAGCGCGACGGGGGACTGGCCCCATCAACGCGAGCGACGATGCGTAGCCGCTTACGTTACCTCGCTCGCGCCCAATCGGTGCCGGGAAATCTTCCCCAACAGCCACGAGTCCCCCGTACAGCGATTAGAGCTCCGTACTCTCGCTCTGAGGTTGCCGGCTTCTTTGTCTTGGCGGGAACCCAATCCCGGTCCGATCGACGCCAGCGCCTGTTTGCGTTGTTGTGCCTGGGACTCGGTGCCGGATGTTCGTCAGTTGACCTACGTCACTTGCGGGGCACCGACGTTCATCGCTTGCCGGATGGCTCGGTCACTGTAGATATACGCGGGGGACGGCCCCGATGCGTCACCGTGATCGACGCGTACGCCGCGCTACTGATGGAGGTGGCGAATGCTGCCGGATCGGAGTTGCTCATTGGCGGGGTCAAGCCGGACCGTCGGGCCGTGACCGGACTAGTGCTTCGTAACGTCGAGGGCGGTCGCGATCTTCCTACGCTTGAGGCGTCGCGCCTCCGTTCGACGTGGCTGGTGTCGCATCTTCGAGCGCGAACCCGCCTCGACCATCTCATCAAGGCGGCCGGTCTCGTCTCACTGACCAGTCTTGAGGATCTTCTGGTCTACCTTCCCGATCAGGACATTTCGACCGTGATGGGGCAATTGCGGGCTGAGTCGGTGGATCCTAAATTGCCACGAGTGCCTTTTGGAACATCGTCATGACCGTCCTGGACATGAATAACATCCAGACACAGACATTCACTTCCATCCCAGTGCGACGCTGGAGCCAGCTCGAAGATGCAACTCGGCGAAATTTCGCCGATGCCGTCGCGGTCTTCGACTCGCTTGAGATCCTCGGGACTCTCCAAGAGTTGATTACGAATCGTGACCCGGTGACCGGCAAGGTGATCGGGCGGCCACGCCTTCTCGGCGTGCGCGCGGTTTGCATCACCCTCCTTTGTCTCGCGCTCGAGTCAAAGGAGTTGACAATCGAGAATGCGACGCGATGGATCAACACCCTGCCCGATGATCTTCTCGGACGGCTCGGCCTCACGCGCAAGCGTGGTACCGACCAGGTTGTCAATGCTGACAGTGTCGGCCACGTGTGGAACCTGATGGTGGAGCAGATGAACCCGTCAACCACCATTGAGGGCAAGCGCATCCCGCTCGTCGACGGTAAGCCGGTCTTCGAGTTTCGCACCAAGCCCCTTGATCGTAAGGCGCGCTCTGCGCACGTAGAGGTCGGCGCGATGAAAGAGCCCAAGACGACACACCGGGTCTCGACGAGGGGTCGGGTCCGTGACCTCGCCCAGGAAGAGATCGAGTCTCGCCAACGACGTCTCAATGCGTTTTGCGATGCTCTCCTGCAAGCAACCTGTCCGAAGGAATGGTCGATCGAAACCGTGGCCATCGACTGGACCGACCATGAGTCGCATGCGAAGAACCCCACGAAGACACGGCAATCCGCCGATCCGGACGCGGCCTACGGACGCCGGCATCGGAAGAACCCCCTGTCTTTTGACGCTCGAAATGCCAAGCCTCGAAATGCCAAACAGGGTGAACACCCCGGGGACTTCGAACCATCAAAGGATGAGCCGTATCGCGGATACAACGTGCACTTTCTTGTCAACAGTGGAGCAAGCGCTCTACCGGAGATTGCATTGTCGATGCGCGTGACGCCGGCTAACAAGATGGACACCGGGCCGATTGCCGTGGGTATGGTCGGCTCGCTGTTGGCGATGGGCCAATCGGAGTGTGGTACCAAGAGCGCTTTGACCGTGGTGGTGGACAGGGGCTATTCGCAGCGCTCACCAGAAAAGCTGCACAAGCGGCTCGCGGCCATGGGCGTGTACCTCACGTTCGACTTCGACAAGGACGACTACGGTCCTCACGGTACGCACAAGGGGGCGATCCTCATCGGTGGGATACCTCACTGTCCGCGCATGCCCGCCGACGTTCAGTACCCAAGGCTTCCGGGTCCCTCGGCGACACCCGCCGACTGGGAAGAGTACTGGCGACTTTGGGATGCGGCGGCGAAGTACGCGTTTCGCTTCCTCGGAGTGGTCGGTCCCGATATGAAGGCTCGATGCCAGTGCCCAGCGGAGGCCGGTAGGGCGCGGTGCAAACTCTGCCCAGCCTCCCTGTCGATTGCCCTCGACAAGGACGTACCGGAGATCTACGACCCACCCGCCGAAGCGCTGCCCTCCTGTGCTACGAGTATGACAATTGGCGTTGAGATCGGCGCTGGGTTGCGCCAACGACACCCGCACGGTTCGAAGGAGTGGACCAAGGTCTACGATGAACGAACCTCAGTAGAGCGCTTCAACGGCGCCTTCAAGGCCATGTCGCGAGTCGGCTCCCACGACATCAGGGTCTTGGGGCTGGCGAAGCGGACGGTCATGATGGCGTTTGCGACCATGGCGGTCAACGTGTGTCGGGTTCGAGCCTGGGACGACGCCCACGAGATACCGAGCGGGACTCTCGCTCCTCGTTCCGAGTGGGATCCGTGGTACGGGGCGGACGAAGATCAGTCGGCCGCTTGAGACTGTCGCTTCGTCGTTGCGCGCTGCCGGGAACCTGCTTAGATGGCGCGGAGAGGACTTGACGTCCATCAGTCTTCGTGTCGCTGCACGACGTAGGTATGGCGAGTGGTCTGAACTCGCCGCAAGAGGTGTAACTTCAGTCTCACCACTAGGCCCTCGCGTTGGATCTTGACGAACAATCCCTCGGTTGTGAGACCGTCCAGGTAAGCTGGCCCAATGAGCAGACCAACGTTCAAGTTTGTCGATCTTTTCTCCGGCATCGGTGGTTTCCACGCTGCCCTCAGCGCAATGGGCGGAGAGTGCGTTTACGCCGTCGAGATCGATCCCGCGGCCGCCGCGGTCTACCAAAGGAACTGGGGTATGAGCGCGCTCGGTGACATCACCGCGGACGCGAACGAGACCACGATGCGAGTACCCCGCCACGATGTCTTGTGTGCTGGCTTTCCATGTCAGCCGTTCTCCAAAAGCGGCGCGCAGCGGGGTATGGAAGAGACCCGCGGAACGCTCTACTGGAACATCCTGAAAATCATTCAGGTACGCCGTCCGGCGGTGGTCTTGTTAGAGAACGTGCGAAATCTTGCCGGACCCAGGCACCAGCATGAGTGGGACGTCATCATCGATACCTTGAGGCTTGAGGGCTACCGCGTGTCCGAGGAGCCCGCAGTATTCTCCCCGCACCTCCTGCCTCGCGAACTCGGCGGCCGCCCCCAGGTCCGCGAGAGGGTTTTCATCACCGCGACGAGGTTGCCCAAGGGCAGGGGATTTCTACAGGATGCGGATCCCGTTGCCACCAATCGACCAGTGGGAGGTTGGGATCCAAAGACGTGGAACCTTACGGACGATCTTCCTCTCGACGCAGACCACGACGTCGAGGGATGCGATCTCACTGACGCCGAGCGTCTTTGGATCGACGCCTGGGATGACTTCGTGCAACGTATGTGGGAGGAGCGTCAGGGGCACCGGCTTCCGGGGTTCCCTCTCTGGGCGGATTACTGGGTGATGCCTTCGTCGCTCGATTACGAGGACGTTGCCCGAGAGCCCAAGTGGAAAGCCGACTTCATCGTGAAGAACGCTGAGTTCTATGCAGCACATCGCGTGTTGATCGATGACTGGACGAATCGTTGGGCCGTCTACACCGACGCGTTCCCGCCGTCTCGGCGCAAGCTCGAGTGGCAGGCCCAAGACACTCCGCGCCTCTGGGACACGGTTATGCACTTCCGGCCCTCAGGCATTCGGGCAAAGCGCCCCACGTATCTTCCGGCGCTGGTCGCAATCACACAGACCAGCATTATCGGGAGTCGCGAGCGGCGGCTCTCGCCGCGCGAGGCGGCGCGTCTACAGGGACTGCCCGAGTGGTTTGACTTCGGCAACCAGCGCCCGGCATCCACTTATCGACAACTCGGCAACGGTGTATCCGTCGGCGCAGTGTGGCATGTCCTTCGAAGCCACGCTGAGCGTGATCAGGACGTCCTCAAAATCACCAGGCCTCGTCTTCTCGAGGCGGCCCTCGATGCGCCCGAGAGTCCGGACGAGGTCTTGGAGCGGATGCGCCCCAATCGCGGAGACGCGGTGGTCTAGATCTCGGGCCGCCAACTCCTCTGCAGTCGATTGAAGTCGCTGAAGATGTCAAAGGAGACTGCGTCCGACGCGACACGGACCGCGGGACCCCTCGGCTTCCTCGGTATCGGCGCGCTGATGAGCCACTCGGGATGATCATTCCACCATTGCGTGAGGAGTCGTCCCGAGATCTGCAGGGCGTCGCTGGTGGGGTTAAGGAAGTCCGCCCCGAAACGGGGATCTGTGTAGCCAATGCCAACCTCAGACATCACGAAGATCGTCGCAGTCGTCCAGCGCTCGCGAAGGTCGCGATCGGGACTCGACGACCGGACGTTCACCAAGTTGTGCATGCCATTGGTCGTGGCGAATACGCCCTTAATCGAGATGCCGACTCCACTCGGTGCCTCGAGTTCGAGATCGTAACCCTGGTTCTGCTTGCCGGCATTTTGCACGTCGAGGCCCAGGTCTCGTGCCGACGCTCCGATGATCTGTTCGACGACGCCGCCGACGATGAAACGGTTCTCCCAGACGGTGGTGTTGTAGCGGGTTAGCACGGCGTCGATCGCGGCAACGACCTCTGCAAGTAGAGCCTGGTCTCGTTCGAGCGCCTCTTTGTAAAGCAGAAAGAAGGTGCGTTCGCTCGAGAACTGAAGATTCTCTACGGTCATCTTGCCCCTCTC
>JBMFXL010000137.1:0-5106 GCA_049964275.1 Acidimicrobiales bacterium
TCCACGATCACGTTCGACGACGATCCAATGCCGAGCGAAACGCGCCCCGGCGCGATCGACGCAAGACTCGCCGCGGACATGGCGATCAACGCAGGCCCCCGCGTGAACGCCGGGATGATCGCCGTTCCAAGTCGCAGATCATCGGACCATGCGGCACCGAGCACCAAGGGGGTAAATCCGTCCGCACCGTCGGTCTCGGCGCTCCATAGTTCTTGGTACCCAAGGGATCGAAGCTCGTCGAGTGTCGAACGATGTTCGAGGAGCGGAATCCCTGAAAGAGGTACGGTGAGACCATAAGACGCCATGCCCCACTCTACCGAGGCGCGACGATCAGATCTGGGCAGGCCTAGCGCGACAGTTCGAGCTCACCTCGCTCCGCGATCGCGTCCTTCCACTTCGATTCGAAGTATGCCTGCGCACGTGCGTACGCCACAATGTCACCGTACCCACCTTTGGTGTGGTGGTGCATTGGGAGATCAGCGGTCACGACATGCAGTCCGACTGCTCGCGCACTGAAACAGAGGTCGACATCGTAACCGTGGAAGCCTCCATAGCCCGGATCAAAGCTCACTCGCTCAAGGGTCGTCCGAGACACCGCAAGAAACATGCCATCGAGCGCATCCACATCACCGAATGGGTCATCAGTAGCAAGGTCGAAATTGGTATCGGTCACACGTCCCCGCATTTCTCCCTCCCACCAACGGAGCGAACTCACCCGGGAGGCACCGATTGGTCCTATGACTCCAATCGTGGGGTCCGAGAAGATGCCTCGAAGTCGTTCGAAGATGGCATCGGACTGAAGCTCCACGTCCTGATGCATGAAGATGCCGAATTCGACACCTGAATCGAGAAACACCTCTCGCGCCTGATTGTATGCATTATGGATGTCGGTCTGATCCCGGAGCTCGACGACTACGGTTTCGTGATCACCTACCTGCTGAAACAGGCGAGGAGCTACCAACTCGGCATACTGACGATCGTTGTTGATACAACACGCGAATCCGATCATCTCGACGCCTCCTCGAAGGTGTCTGCAAAGCCAATCTTCTTGATACCCGCCTCACCCCATCGATCGACGAAACGACAGCGATCAATGGCGACGGTTCGCCGTATCCAGGCGGCGAGCAACGGGTCCTTCGTCCCTAAGGTCTCGGAAAATCCATGCTCGATGACGGAGCGGCGTTCAAGCTCAGGTGCTGCACCCATGCGATCGAGACGGAGATAGAGGTCCGAATCTTGAAACCAGATCGCGAGCGCCTCATCGAAAAATCCATCGGCACTGTAAGACAGCTGAGGCAGGTCTTCTCGACGAAATGCAAAGCACCACGCAGAGAAGTCCCGTCGGTCGTCTTGAACCGTACGCGGAAAGGCCACCTTGGCACCATTGACGAGTGCCTCACGAAGTGCCCTCCACCACCCATACCTCACTGCTACGTCGTCATTGACGACGGCCACATAGCGGCCTGATGCCGCGCGAATACCAGCATTCACGGGCTTCGAGAATCCCTTAGGAGCGTTTCCGTTATCGACGATCAGGACCTCGTAGGGGACGTTGGTATGTCGACGAATCGACTCAAGTAGGCGACCCACCCTGGGCGAGGAGGCGTCGATCGTCGGGACCACGATGCTCAGCTCAGGGCTGTCGACGAAGAATGTCGTGGAACGCTTGGATGACGTCTCCTGCAACGCCGATCGAACTCGGCCATCGAGGTCGACGACTTCAATTGCCCCGAGCGGCGCCATTGCGAGTACCAACGTCGGGAACATCGTCTCAAGATCGCACCAGTTCAGAGTATGACAGAGCCCAAGCACATTTCTCTTTACGCTGATCGCCGAGGCCACCATCGGGTTACCCCTAAGGGTCGCCGTAGGTCGAGACGTCGTTACTGCACAGTGGTCACGATTATGCGTCACAAGGGCTTGGGTCGCCGTAGACACCGCATGGGCGCGTTCCGGATCAGAGAGCAGCACGAACACTACAAGCTCGGAGGTGCCAGAGACGATTGCCTGACTCACCGCGTTGCGCAGCGCCGTCATTTCGTCGACCGCAACTGCACCGATCGCCGAGGGAAGGGTATCACGCCGCATTGCGCCTAGTGAACCCATCGTCTGACGGAACTCGCCTCCGACACCAACGAAGGAAATTCCAGATGGTACGAGCATGCGCTCTTGAATTTCGGAGAGGAACGACACGTAGCTCGCCAACTCGAGCGTCGGGTCACCGACTGCGATGAGATCGAACTGCATAGAAGACCATCGGCAGATCAAGACAGTCGCTTGACGAAATACCCGCCGAAAGCGCTATTACTTACGAATGGGGACAGCGAGAAATGCTCCTGCCGAGGAGGCCGAATATGCCGGCTCCACCGAGAGCGGCGACGAGGCGTTGATAAAGAATACGGTATCTCCGTTAGTTGGAGGAACCTCCAAGATTCCCGAGCTCACCACATTGAACTCCTTCGTTTGTGCACCCTCCACTGAACTGATCGCATCCTCGCGTGAATGATGGCTGATCACCGCATTGAGCAGGCGCCCTGAAACTGTGACAAGGTTGCCAGAGCCTCCGCCAACCCTCATGGCAAGCTTTCCAAAGACCGTGGAATCGGCGGTCGAGGCGTGCGGTTCAAGCACGATCCAGTTGGCGGCCGTAAGCGGAGATGTGGCTGGTTCGGAGAAGATTGGAGACCCTGACGGATTCGGAAGGGTCGCTCCGACTGAAACGGCGACCCCCACCTGGTTCCTTGAGGTTACATCCACCTGGAAGGCCGCCTTCGGGGGAGTTTTGAACTGCGAGCCAAGCGGAATGACCGACACCGAGGCTGGAGCTACCTCCACCGAGAGTCTGGTTGAGCTAAGGGTGAGACCAGAGTTGCCTGATACTGGATTCGACGCGGCATAGGGTGCGAGCGTAAGGTCGACCGCGACCACCCTCGCAGACGGGTTCGCGATGGTAACCGTTGAGGTGGCTCCGGGTCCGGTTGGGACATAGGGGAAGATCCAGTTCGCTGAGGGCCGAGTAGTCACCAACGGGAACGTGAGTCCAGAGCCATGTACGTCACCACGAAGCGCTATCGCTCCAAGGACGATCCTCCCCGAGCGTGCCCGAACCTCGATCGCGGCGCCCTGCACGGGCGCGAGCAATAGTTTGGTGCGGAGTCGTAAAGTGGAGCCCGCAGGAACGATGAGTCCTTGATATGAGGACGGTGAGGCACTTCCCTGTTCGGTGACCGAATAAACATCCACCACCGCATCGGTAGAAAATGGGTTGTAGAGCGACAGCCCAATTTGGTCACCAGAGAGCGTCGAGAGATCATTCGCCAGCCAGTAGAAGCCTGGTGTCACTTGGCATGGAGATTGAACCTCAGTTGCTCCATAGGGGAGTGAAAGAGTTGCGAGCGAACGACCTTGCTTAGCGATCACGGTGACACCACCGGTTTGTGTCTTCGAGATCGACGAGAGAGGAACGCTCACCGAAGACCAAGCCGTAATTGAGACATTTCGAATCGGCTTTGCGCTCAGCGAGGTATACAACAGAACCGTCGATGTAGTTTTCGACGCATTCGTCAAGGTGAGAGCTGCCCCATTGCTTTGGACACCCGCAGGAAGCGACCAGGTGCAATACCAGGAGGACTCCTGCTTCGTTGATGAGGCCACCGAGGGCGTGGAGAGCCCCGCTGCACCCAGCGGCGCGCCGGACAGTGAGAACTGGAACCGTTGGTCCACGTTCGTATCAAAGTGAGCCGAGACTCCGAGCGCTACACCAAAGACCACGACTAGCGCGACCAGATATCTCCATGTCGCGGTCGAAGTTGGGCGAGATCGCCGCCTTCTGGGCGTGTGACGACGCCATGCTTCTGACGATTCAGGCAGTTCACTCATCACGCCCCCCTTCCGATGCATCGATTGGCGCGCTGGTCTTCTTCGACTTAGCTTTGGATTTGGTCAACGTAGCAACGCCCCCCGGCGACAAGGATGCAGCCACAGGAGCAGACACATCGACTTCGACGTCGGACACTGCATCCGAATCAGGGACTCGAACACGAGAACGGTCAGGCTTCAGTCCAGAACGGCTCGGAACGACGTCACGCACCCGAATGCGTATCAACAGTGCTCGACGACGAACGAGGGCAGAGAGCACGAGACCTAGGCCAGCCAGCTCAACCGCGATCCCCCCATAACGAAGTACCTGCACAAGCGCCGATTGATGAGCAGCGAGCGGATGGACGTGTTCTTTGACCTGGAAGGCGACGACAGAAGGGTCAACGAGCAGCTGCTGGAGGTCCACTTGTCGCTCGAATATGAGGTCGAGATCGGTTCCCACGAAGAATCCCGGCGTGGCGGTTGGTTGGGGAACGAGTACATATTTGACACCGGACTTCGCGAGTACCCTGCCAAGTTCCACGTTGTCTCCCGCGATCGCGTTCGAGAGCGCACGAACGATCGGAGCGGCAGCGCCATACGAGGTCGGTGAAAACTGTGATCGGTAGTCGGGAGGAACCTGAGAAACCAACGCGACGCTCAGACCGTTCGCGAGCTTCCAGCCCTGGACCGGCATGACACCCGGATCACCGAGCCACAGCACGGAGGAGTTCTTGGGTAGTGATCCTACGAACGACAAAGAGCTTTCGAACCCTGACGCGGGAAGGCCAAGTCGCGACGTGGTGAACCCCTTCAAGTACGACAGCGAGGAGATTACGAAGGCAACTCCACCAATGAGTCCCAAAAGGTGCCGTAGTCCCAGCTTGAACCGAGGGAGATCGTTCACGATCGCATCAAAGACAAGACCCGTGGCGAGCGCCAGCAGGACAGCGGCGTATGCGAGGGTCGACCAGATCGGCAGGGGACTTCCACCGAGCACTCCTGACGCGCTGATCGAGGAGAACAGGATGAAGACGCCGTAGCCAAGAAGCGCCGAGCCCACCGCGGTGATCCGCCGACCCTTGGATAGCCATAGCCCACCCAACGCGAAGACGAGCACTCCGTAGGATACGAGCGGCGGAGAATACCCCGGAGTCGTCGAGAAGCCCAGGAGATGGAGGAACGAGATACCGGCAGGTGCGAGTCCTCCAAAGACTCGACTCACTCCGACGGAGGCATCAAAGAGAC
>JBMFXL010000138.1:0-5095 GCA_049964275.1 Acidimicrobiales bacterium
CCCCGATGGCCACTACTACCAGTACGGCTACTGCTCACAGCTCATCAACTACTACGTCACCGGACAGGTCTTCAACGGCGACGTGTTCACGAACGACATCTACTACCTGAACGGCACACCGACCTTCAACGGCCACGCCTACTCAGCATCGAGTCGCACCTCAGGTGCCTCGACACACCCCTACTGGACCGATCCCATCTGTGGCGGTTACTGCGGCGGGGATGCACCCCAGACCACCTACTCGGGGGATCCCTCGTATCACAGTCCGCTCGCCTTTCCGAGCCAGAACACTGCCCTCCAGCAGGCCGCCCAGACCGGAGGATGCCTCTACGAAGGACCGACCTACATCCAGATCTCAGGGTCGACCATGCGCGTCACCAGCCCAGAGACGCCTTCATCTGGGTTTACCAATCCAGGCTGCCTTGGTTCGGGCACCCTCAACCTGCCCGCCAACGGCGTCATCTACGTCGAGAACCTACCGAGCGGCACCTCTTGCTCGGGGAACGTGGTCCTCGAGAATGAAAACCTCCCGTGTGCACAAGGAGATGCCCTCCTTCAAGGGACGCTCACCGGACAACTCACGGTCGGTGCGGACAATAACGAGTACATCGTGGGAAATCTTCTCTACACGGGCTGCGCTGCGGTGGGATCCACCGACGCACTCGGTCTCGTTTCCAACAACTTCGTCTATGTAAGCGCACACTTCGGAACCACCAACACCACAACAGACGTATGCACTTCCCACGCCCTGAATAATCCAGTGATCTACGCGGCGATGCTCACGCTCAATCAGTCCTTTGCGGTGGAGAACTTCTACAACACGGGACAGAAGAACCTCGGAACCATCTATTTCACCGGTTCCATGGCGGGACAGTATGCGGACATCGAAGGAACCTTCGACGCGAACACGGGCCAGCTCACCAATGGGTATCTGACGAACTACACCTACGACACACGGCTTCAGTATCTCACTCCGCCCTACTACTTGAGCCCGGTGGCATCACAGTGGAAGACGATCACCTTCTCCGAGATCACCAACCCCGGAGGGCTCCCAACTGCGCCGTGAGTTCAATCGCTCAGCCAAGGAGCCGCTCATGCTCGAGGCATCTTCCGCGCTCTCACCCCATGGCATGTGATGTGCTCAGATCTCGAGTTCGGGCGCTTCGAAATGAATCACCTCTGGCGCCTCAGCGAAGAAAGGTCCAACCGCATTGCGCCAGGCAGTGAAGGCATCGGAACCGCGAAATCCCTCCATGTGATCTTCGATTCGGCTCCACCTCACACGCAGTTCGAACAGTAACGGATCTTCGATGCAGCGATGTACCGACGCACCTTCGAAGCCCTCTGCGCCTCGAAAGAGCTCACTCACGCTCTCGATGACACCAACGAATTCAGCTTCTCGCCCCGGCGTCACCCGAATCCGTGCGGACTCTATGACCATTGCGACCCCTCTCTGACGTGCGGGCCAGACAGACCGCTGCATCGACCATAGGCGTCCCTTCAACCCACCTCTGCCACGTTCCAAGAGGTCATGAGCGGCCACTGCCGTGACCACGCCGCCCTAGGGGTGTCTCGCTCGCGCGAGCCAGAGTTTCAGGAGTGTCCGAGTTCCTGTGCGCTCTCGGCGGGTTCAGTCGAAGTCGAGAGATCGATGATCGATCGGCGCTCAGAGGAGGGGGGCCGACCAGCCTCGTCAGTACGCTTGTGCCGGTAGAGTCGGGCATCCGCTCGGTCAATCAACGATGAGGTTGACTCTCGACGATCCCAGAGGGCAGTGCCAAAGGATGCCCCAATGATCGACGAGGTACGACGAACGATGCGACTCACGACCTGTGCCGCCTCCTCCTCAGGAGTTCCCTGAAGCACAACGAGGAATTCGTCACCGCCGTAGCGCGCGATGAAGTCTGTGGAGCGAAGCTCTTTAGACCACTCAAGCGCGACCTGTGAGAGAACCTCGTCACCTGCGAGATGCCCCTGCTCGTCGTTGATGGCTTTGAATCCATCAAGATCGATGAGCGCGATCGACAACGGCCGACTCGTCCTATTCGCGGACGCAACCTCACGTCGCAACACGGCCTGTAGGTAGCGACGGTTGGGAAGTCGGGTGAGCTCATCGACATAGGCAAGCTGCGCGAGACGTTGGACCAAACGCGAGGTGAAGAGGCCGATGAGTCCTAACGCGACCACCGAGGCCACCACGAGCAAGCCCGGATAGGAGAAGTCCGGACGGAGCCAGGTCGCCACGATATCGCTCAGTGCGATCAGCACGAGCAGCACCGTGGCCTCCACTCGACGGAGGAATCCGAAGGAGATGAGATCGATCCAGAAGAAGATGATGATCGCGACCACCGACAGGCCGGTGCCGTCTCCTACACCCCAGAGGTAGCCCGCACCCACGACTGAGGCCGCCAAGACCGAAACGGTCCTTGCCTTGGTAAATCGAGTCGCAAAAAGGATCGTCACCAGCGAAAGCAATAGGTATCCAATACCCAGCAGCGGCGTGAGGGTTGTTCCAAGGCCGCCGAACACCCAGCCGCTGAGAAGGAATACGCCGAGCGCACCGGCGACCACGCCAGCCCATATCGCCGCTTCACGCCAGAACATCCTGCCGTAGAGTTCGGTTTCTTGTCTCGGAGCTCGCCTTCTAAGAAGGTCGAGCAGACCGCTCAACATCGCACCCACCTCAGCACGCCTCCTCACGGAAGCACCACTCCACCTCTAGAGATCGAATTTACTACGAAGAGTGTTACACCCACTACTAATGGTTCAACCTTGGACTCACGATTCCCATTCCATACCCCGACTACGCTGATCGATCCTTGCCGGCCATGCGCGAGCCCATGTCGCCGCCTCACGCTTTCGGGCAGGCCGAGAGTCCCCTTTGCCCGCCATTGCAAAAGTATCGTAGGCTCAACAGCCATGACGACGCACGATGAGCCCAGCCTGGCTCCGGAGCCGGTCCCACCAGCCATCGAGGCTTCGCTTCGCGAGCTCCTTTTCCAGGACAATGGCGAGGTCCACTACTCCGAGGCTGAACACGCACGCCGACGCGACTTGCTCGCCGAGCACTGCAAGGACCGGGGACTCGAGTACGTCATCGTCTTTTCGTCCCCCGGTCGGTCGAGTGCACTGACCTGGTGGAGCGAGTGGCGTGTGACCAACGAAGCAGTCCTCGTCATGCGTCCGGATCGCCCTGAGGACGACGTGCTGCTCGTCCAGTACTTCAATCACGTCCCGCTCGCCAAGGAGATGTCGAGGACCCCACAGGTACGTTGGGGCGGCAACTCCACCCTGGTGAGCCTCCTCGGTCTGCTTGAAGAGCGATCGCCCGGTCAAGGCTCCATCGGGTACCTCGGGCCACTTCCCTACGGCTCCGGTAGGGAGCTCGCCGCGAAATTCGGTCAGCTCACTGACCTCAACCTTGCATATGCGGGTTGGAGGCTCACGAAATCCCCCGAAGAGCTGCAATGGTTCCGCCTGGCCGCGCGACTCACGGACCTCGGCGCAGAGGCCCTCGAGCGCCAGGTCCGTCCGGGTATGACCGAGCGCGACCTCGGCGCGATCGTGGAAGCTGCGTACCTCCCATTCGGTGCCACCAACGCAATCCATTACTTCTCCATCAACGACCAATCACATCCCGGGGTAGGCGTTCCCCGACAGTTCCCTTCGACACGCGTGCTGAGCGACGAGGACGTCGTCTCCGCCGAGCTCTCAGCGAACTACGCCGAACACAACGGTCAAGTACTTCGGACCTACACCTTTTCCGACTCGCTCGACGGGATCTTCGGAGAGCTGCATGACGTCGCCGTCGCAGCATTCGAGGCAATCGAACGCCTCATTCGACCGGGGGTCTCCCTACTCGAACTCGTCGCAGCCTCTGCGGTGATCGAGCAGGCAGGGTTCACGACCATCGACGACCTGATCCACGGCTACGGTGGCGGCTACTTCGAGCCCATTCTCGGCTCGACGAGCAGGACACACCGCCCCGTCCCAGCCGACCTACTTCAAGAGGGCCAAATGCTCGTCGTTCAGCCGAACGTGGTCACCACTGATCATCGGGCTGGAGTACAAACCGGGGAGTGCCTCGTCGTAGGGAAACAGGGAGCGGAACGTCTCCACCGCGTCCCCCGAGGACTACGACGCTTCAACGGGCATCACTAGGGCTCCCTTTCGGCGGGCCCTCTCGTCGCGTACAATAGGCCAAAACTACGGTCGATCCGGGGGACGCTATGACCATCATGGATACTCAGCTCAACACCTGGCGCTTGCTCGAGCATGCGCCTGTGCACTTTGGTGACGTCGAGATCGTCACTCAGATCACCCGAGATGAGATTCACCGCTACACGTATGCGGATATGTTCAGGCGCGTCAACCAACTCATGTTCGCGCTCGATCACTTGGGGCTCGATCAAGGGGCTCGGGTGGCCACCCTCGCATGGAACAGTTACCAGCACCTCGAGTGCTACTTCGCCGTTCCCTGCACAGGCCGCATCCTCCATACCTTGAACGCGAGGCTCTCACCAGAGGATCTGGTCTACATCATCAACGATGCGGAGGACCAGGTCATCTTCGCCGCTGCGCCGCTTCTCCCGGTACTCGAGCGCATTGCCGACCAGATCCCAACCGTGCGCAAGGTGATCGTCTTCGGAGGAAGCTTGCCAGAGGCCTCTGCACTCCCCCTTGAGGACTACGACACACTCCTCGAACGCTTCGATGTGACCTACCCAGGCACCGATATCGACGAACACCTCCCCGCAGCAATGTGCTATACCTCAGGTACGACCGGCCGGCCCAAGGGTGCGGTTTACACGCATCGATCAACCTTTCTTCACGCCATGGGTGCAGCGCTCGGCGCAGGGATGAACATCGGCCCATCGGACTGCGTAGTTCCCGTCGTACCCATGTTCCATGCCAACGCCTGGGGAATGGTCTACGCCGCGGTCTCGGTCGGTGCCAAGATCGTCTTCGCACAGGGGAACTTCGACCCACCGAGCTTCGTACGACTTCTTGGGGACGAGGAAGTCACCTTGGCGGCTGGCGTACCAACCATCTGGATTGCCGTCGCGGAGGAACTCTCGCGTACCAAGACCACGCT
>JBMFXL010000139.1:0-5089 GCA_049964275.1 Acidimicrobiales bacterium
CGAGGTCGCGGGTAAGGTCGCATCGCATTGCGCAGAACCCGCGGCCAGGGTGCTGGTCAAGGTGGTCCCATCCTTAGAAAGCGCGACGGTCAAGACGTCTCCGACCGGTGAACCGCTCGCAGCCACCGCAGTCGCGGTGGTATTCGCGCCCGCTGTGCTGACCGATTTCTTCGATTCACTCCCGGTCTGTGGAATGGGGCTCAGGGTCGCGTACTGCTGAATAAGCTGCACGAGCACACCAGCGCTCGCGGGGTCAACTTTCTTCTGACGCTCAGGAGATCCACCGGCGTTGGTGCCTGGCGATGAATCGCCTTGTCCTTGCGATGTGGGCTGTCCCCCATTGTTCGATTGACCAGGTACCGGTGCTGGTTGCTGGGACGAAGATTGCCCGGAAGCGAGAAGCTCCTGGAATCCCGACTGCCCCCCTGAAGACGTGCCACTTGCGGACCCCGATGACGTCGCTGACGCCGAATCCACAGTAGTTGATTGCGAGTAATTCGATGAGATGGGCATCATGCACCCCCGAAGTAAGACATCACTGATTGGACATAATTCTGTGTTTCCGGATACGGCGGTACGCCGCCATACGTTTGGACCGCGGCATCCCCAGCGTTATATGCAGCCACAGCGAGAGGAATCGATCCAAACGCATTGAGCTTCTCGGAGAGGAGCTTGGCCGCACCGTAGATCGCCTGTGTGGGGTCCATCGGATTGATTCCGAGACCCTGTGCCGTCTGGGGCATGATCTGCATCAGGCCCTGCGCACCAGCGCTCGAGACTGCCGAGGGATTGAAGTTCGATTCCACCTTGGCTACCGATTCGAGTAATCCGGATGGAAGGTTGTACGCAGCCGTCGCGCTTTGGAAGATGGGCTCGAGAGCTGAAGGCGCTCCTGTGGCCTGAGCAACTGCGAGCTCTGATGGAGCTGGCGATTGCGACGGTGCGAGGACGCGCTGGATATCCGTCGGCGTACCCACTGGCGCGACGCTGACCGATTGGCCAGTGGTAGGAGCGTTGACCATCATTCCGTTACCTATGTAGATACCCACATGTTCTGCGGGTGAGCCATAAAAGACCAGATCTCCAGGCTGTGCTTGGGCAATAGACGGAATCGTCTCGCCGACGGTACTTTGCTCTGCCGCGGTGCGGGGAAGTTGCACACCTAAGTCTCCAAATACGTGCTGAGTAAATCCCGAGCAATCGAACCCGGACGTAGGCGACGTACCTCCGTAGACATAGGGGACTCCGAGGTACTGCATTGCATCACTCACGACGGAATTTCCGAAGGAGCCGACCGGACTTGCGGACGCGCTGAACGGTGTCGTCGCCGAAGTGAGTGACGGCGTGATCGAGCCGAGCGACCCCAATGCTGGAGACGTCCCCAAGCCTGTCAGAAGATTGGCAGAAGGCGTCGTCGACACGCCCTGAGATGTCGAAGATGGGGCTGAGTAATCGGGTAAGAGCGTCGGAATTTGTGCCTGAATCTGTTGGAGCAGAGAAGCGAAGCTTGCAGTCGGAGTCGAGGTCGTCGACGAAGGTGCTGCGGCTGACAACGATTGGAAGGACTGATTCAGGGAGGAGATGTTCGACAGAATCGAATCAATGCTTTGCATCGAGCCTCCTCACGGCTTCCTGCACGGCTCCCGCTAGTTCGAACAACTCCGCGCTCTCCTTGCGTTCGAGAGCCGAACGTCGCTCCTCGACCTTACGGTCGAGCACTTGCGAGACGAAGGTAACCGACCGATGGGCGTCAAGGTAGTCATCGAGACGACCTCGGTATTCGATCTCGCGAGTTGCAAGCTCGTCCAGGGCCTGGGCACGGGCGACCGCTACACCATCCCTATAGACATGGGTACGCTGGCCGAAATCGAGCTGGACCGATGTCGCAATCGCGGCAAGCTCGTTCGCCCTCACATCGGCTGTTCGACGAACAGCATCCACTTCTCGCAGCGCCATGGCGAGATCTTGTTTCGCCTGATCCTCACGAAGTCTGGCAAGTCGGGCTACCACCCTGAGGCCACCAAAGTGCTTACTCATCGTGAAGCTCCAAACACTCGTTCAAGCGCGGCCCACGCCGAGTCGGCAGTGCTTGGCTCATGAATCCCTTGACAGAACACAGACTCAAGATCCCCGATCATGGCAAGCGCCTCATCGACGAGCGCATTCGACCCAGATCGGTACGCGCCGACCTCGATCAAGTCACGTGCCTGATCCAAGGACGCAAGCAGTCGTCGAGTCGTCGACGCGAGTTCCTTTTGCCGAGCGTCGGTGATCGAGGTCTCGAGTCGTGAGATTGACTCAAGTATCGCAACGGCTGGGTATCGAGAGAGCTGAGCGCGACTTCGGGACAAGGCGATATGCCCGTCGAGAATCGATCTTGCAGAGTCCGCAATTGGGTCGTTCATATCGTCCCCGTCGACGAGGACTGAATAGAGTCCCGTGATGGATCCTCTCGCAGAGTTGCCAGCACGTTCGAGTAATCGCGCCATGAGAGAGGTGACCGATGGTGGGTAACCACGTGCGCTCGGAGGTTCGCCACTCGAAAGCCCCACTTCTCGCTGAGCCATCGCGAGTCGCGTCAATGAATCCATGACGAGCAACACATCTTGATCCTGATCTCGGAACCATTCGGCAATACGAGTTGCTGCGAGCGCGGCGCGAATACGCAAGAGGGGAGGTTGATCCGAGGTGGCGACCACTACGACTGCACTCTTGAGGCCTTCGTCGCCAAGGTCGTTCTCGATGAACTCACGTACCTCACGGCCACGCTCGCCGACGAGTCCAAGTACCTTCACGTCGGCAGAGGTGCCTCGAATGATCATCGAAAGTAATGAAGATTTGCCTACGCCCGCACCCGCAAAGACACCGAGCCTCTGACCCTTACCACAAGGCACCATCGTGTCGAGCACACGGACCCCAAGGGAAAGTTGCTCTCGGATCAGCTCTCGCGACATCGGAGGGGGTGCCACATTCGTGATATTGACGGCGTCCTCGCAGAAAATTGGACCCTTCCCGTCGATGGGGTTTCCTTCGGAATCGATCACTCGACCGAGCAGCCCAAATCCAGCCGGCAAGAGTGGTGGACGTTTCATGGCGGAGGCGGGCGCACCATAACGAACTCCTGCAAGGTCGCCGAGCGGCATGCAAATCAGACGGCCGTCATTGAGAGCGACCACCTCTCCGTTTATCTTCTTCCCACCGCCGAGGTCGACCTGGATCGCCTCTCCTATCGCAGCGTCGACCCCTTCGACCTCGAGATGAAGTCCGACCATACGACACACACGGCCCACGGCAACTGGCTTCGCCGCGTCGATCAATCGATCTCTCCACATCGAGGGGATCATGCCGTCGCCCCTTCAATTTCGCTCAGAACGCGGTGGAGCCGCTCGATCGCCGAACTGATCTGCGTATCGATTCGGGTGGGACCTGCCTCGACGATTGAGCCTCCGAGCTCGATTCCTTCATCCGGAACGAGCTCCACCTTCTTCGATAGTCCAGCACTCAGTTCCGGAAGGACTGCAAGCAGTTCGTCGAACTGGCGCGGATTGAGCCGAACGCGGACCTCGATTTCAGGATCGATATGCGCAAGTGCAGCACGCACTCCGTTACGAAGTCTGGTCTCGTCAATCGCCGGCTCCTGGCCGATGATTTCCTTGGCAACCTCCAGGGCGAGCGCGACAAGATCGGACTCCACCACGGCTAGCGAGTTCTTCGCGTGAGTGGAGAGTCCACTCATCGCGTGCTGCAATGCGGTAGCGAGTTGCAATGCTGATTGCTTAGCCTCAGCAAGTCGTTCCTCTGCTCTGCGTTCTCCTGCCAGTACACCCTCTCGACGACCTTCATCGAACGCCATCGAGAGTTGCTCTTCGAAGCTAGGGCGATTGTCGGCCTCAAGCCGAATCACATTCGTGCCACCAGACCGAAGCTGACCGACGGTCGGCAGCACCAGCGGGGTGACGTCCTTGTGCTCGGATGCTTCGAGCACAGGTCGTTCGATTCGCTGAAATCCTCCTGATCGCGCATCACGCATCGTCAGTCCACCATTTCCTCACTCGCGCGAGCCAACGTGATCTCTCCGGATGCCTCAAGTTCTCGAACAACACGAACAACGGCGGCTTGCGCGGCCTCAACCGTGGAGACGCGAACAGGTCCGAGTGACTCGATCTCCTCGGCAAGATCAAGTGCTGCACGCTCTGAGAGGTTGCGCATTACCACGTCGCGCATATCATCAGTGACGCCCTTGAGCGCGACCGCAAGATCTTTGGGTACGATCTGTCGAAGCACGCGCTGGAGCGTCCGATCGTCGAGTGCCATGACGTCCTCGAATACAAACATTTGACTCCGCACGCGATCAGCGAGTTCGGGATCGATCACGTCGAGGTCGGAGAGAATGCGCTTCTCTGCACCTTGGTCGATATTGTTCAGTATCTCAACCAACGATTGAAGGCCGGAACGAGCTGAGGTGGGTCCTGACTTCGCAATACCGGCGAGCTTGCGTTGCAGCACCGATGCCGTCGTCTCAAGCACTACAGGATCAACGCGCTCCAACATCGCCACTCGTCGCGCAATGTTCGCTCGCATGTCATCGGGCATTGCCGCGACGATGGCCGCTGCAGTCTCCGAGGGAAGATAGGAGAGAATTACCGCAACCGTCTGAGGATGCTCGTCCTGGAGGAACGACGCTGCTTGGTACGCCTCAACGTGTGCAAGGAATCCGAGGGGATTCCCGCCGGCAGTTCCACTGAACTGCTCCAGAATCTCATTGGCTTCCCGCGGACTCAAACGCTCAGCCAAGATGTCACGTGCCGCCTCTACACCACCTTGGCCAACCGTCTTGACTGCGACTACCTGGTCAACGAACTCCCCCATGAGTTCCGCGATGTATCCCTTGTCAAGATTGGGAAGGTTCGCAATCTCAAGTGTCAACGAAACGGCCTCGGTATCGGTCATGGACCTGAGCACCCGAGCGGCGAGATCCTTGCCAAGCTGCACGAGCACCGCTGCGGCTTTCTGTGAACCGGTGAGCTCTACTGCACTTTTCACAGCTTTGCCCTCGAGTTCATCCAGATGCGCAAGAGCTTTGCCACAT
>JBMFXL010000140.1:0-5083 GCA_049964275.1 Acidimicrobiales bacterium
CCCCAGGATGCGAGCTTTGAGACCAGAAGCATTGGTGACTCCCGTGCCTACCTTTTCCATGACAGAGAGATTCACCAGATCACCGATGACCATACTTATGTCCAGGAACTCATCAGGAGCGGCTCCATCACCGAAGAGGAAGCTCGCCACCACCGGCAACGACACATACTCACTCGCGTGCTTGGCGTGGAATCGAGCGTTAGGGTCGACTCATTCCGCGTTCGAGTCGATGCCGGTGACGTCATCTTGCTCTGCTCTGATGGGCTTTTCAATCATGTGCCGGATCCTACGATTGCCGCAGTGTTGGGAAGTGATCGAACGATTCAGGAGATTGCTGATGAGCTGATCCTTCGGGCGAATGAGGGTGGTGGGTCGGACAACATCACCGTCATTGTGGTTCGATTGCTCGACGATGGTCAAGGGGAGGGGAGACATCGCCGCCCAGGGACGGCGGTTGTCGAGGTTGACGAAATACCGCGCGCAGACGTCGTAGGCGGTCCGTCCATCACCGTCAACCCCATTGCACGCGGACCGGTGCTCTCTTCGATTCCGACCCATCTCAATGCGCGTGAGGTGAGCCGCTCCGGACTGGTCACGGCTCGAACGATCGGATTCTTCTTACTTCTCGCGGTCATTGTGGCGGGCGCCGTAGGTCTCGTGGACCTATATGCGAGTCATGCGTACTTCGTAGGTAAGAACCACGGGCAGGTCGCCATCTTCAAAGGACGCCCCGGAGGCATACTGTGGTTTGACCCTGTGGTAGTGGAGCGGACCTCGCTATCAGTGGACAAGCTCAATCCCGCACAGTCACTCCAGATCTCTCATGACGTGACGGAACCCTCACTTGCGGCGGCAAGAACCTTCGTGCATAATCTCTCGCGCGTGGGAGCGCCCACCACTTCTTCCGTTCCCACGACATCGACTACTACGACTGGAGCGGGGTAGGTGAGACGTCGTATGACCATCTTTGCACTCGTGTTCCTCATGCTCTTCGTCGTGTTGTTCCTGCAGCTCAATAACTTGCAGATCTTGCAGGCGAGCAAGCTTGCGCATGCACCAGGAAATTCCCGAAATGCTTCGAACGCCTTCTCACTGCCTCGAGGTGCGATTTTGACGGCGGATGGTCAAGTACTGGCGAAGTCTGTACCGTCCAAAGGCATCTATCACTATCAAAGAGTCTTTCCTGGGGGTGCGCTCTACGCACCAATCACCGGGTTCGACTCTCTCATTTATGGCCAGAGCGGGATCGAGGCGGCCTATAACACATACCTAGAAGGCCATCAACGCACGATTCACTCGATCTCCGATTTCTTCAAGACCACCGTGATCACTGATTCGGTGCAAACGACAATTAATGCGAAGCTCCAGCAGGTTGCCTTCCAAGCACTAGGGGGGAAGGTCGGTTCGGTGGTCGCTATCGATCCCCAGACCGGTGGGATTCTTGCGCTCGTGTCGTCCCCAAGCTACGATCCAACCCCTTTGAGCTCCCCTTATGGGTCGATAGAGAACAAAGCGTGGAAGGCGTATACGACTGGATCATTGCCACCCCTGCTCGATTATGCGACTGGTAGGGCGTTCCCACCTGGATCGACCTTCAAGGTGGTGGTGACCTCTGCGGTCTACGACCATGACCCTTCGCTAGCCACCACTAATTATCCCTCGGTATCGCAGATTGCGTTGCCACAAACGACCAACACGCTCCACAACTATGCCTATGAGTCGTGTGGAGGTCAGATGCCAGAACTCCTTAAGGTGTCATGCGACACCGGATATGCCCAACTAGGTCTTTCATTGGGAGCCAGCAATCTGTCGACCGAGGCAGAGAATTTCGGATTCAATCAACGCCCACCTCTCGATATCTCAGGAGCCGCGGCCTCGAGCTTCCCTCCTGTGAGCTTCTTCAGTCAGAACTTACCTCAGCTCGCATACTCCTCGATTGGTCAAGGAAACGTAAGTGCCACCCCGTTACAAATGGCACTCGTCGCGGCAGGGATAGCGAATGGTGGTCGAATCATGGCACCTCATCTCATGGGCTCGATCATCGGCCCTCAGGGACAGGTCGTTCGTCGGTACTCCACTCATGTCTGGAAAGTCGCAACCTCCTCAGCGACCGCAGCCAAGGTGACCACCTTGATGGAAGGCGTGGTCAACGGAGGAACCGCACAAGATATCGCCCTTCCGGGCGTCAAGATCGCCGCGAAGACGGGTACGGCGCAGTTCAATTTGGGGACACAAACCAGTGGCTCTGGTCAGTCGGACAACTGGATGATTGCGTTTGCTCCTGCTCAGCATCCGACGATCGCCGTTGCGGTGGTTGTGCCTGCGCAAATTGGTCTCGCCCCCAATCCAACCGGCGCCTTGTATGCCGGACCAGTTGTCAAAGCAGTGCTCGCCGCAGCTCTCGGCGTGGGCTAGGAGAATCAGCGTATGGAATCGATGACCGATAAGCCGTATGGAGGTCGCTACGAGCCCGTTCAGCGCATTGCGCGAGGTGGTATGGCCGATGTCTACGAGGCGAGAGACATTCTGCTTGATCGACCCGTTGCGCTCAAGGTGCTCTTTCCGGAACTGAGCGTTAATGACTCATTTGTTGAACGGTTCCGGCGCGAAGCGCAGGCCGCTGCCAACCTCTCTCATCCCAACATCGTGTCCGTTTACGACTGGGGACGAGACCGAGGGACGTATTACATTGTGATGGAACTGGTCACTGGTCGAACCCTGGCACGACTGATTCGGGAAGGTGCCCCGTTGCCCCCTGAACAGGTGGCCGCGATTGGCGCTGATGTTGCAGCTGCGCTCACGTTTGCTCATCGTCACGGAGTGGTCCATAGAGACATAAAGCCCTCGAACGTGCTCATTACCGATGAGGGAGACGTCAAGGTAGCGGACTTCGGAATCGCTCGGGCAGCGTCGGCGGATGGAGATTTGACTCAGACGGGATCGATTCTCGGTACGGCGACGTACATTTCGCCCGAACAGGCCCAGGGTGGAGAGCTCGACGGTCGAAGCGACATCTACTCGCTGGGAGTAGTTCTCTACGAGATGGCGACCGGTGTCACCCCCTTTACTGGAGAAACGCCTCTTGCCATCGCGTTCAAGCACGTCAAGGAGATACCGATTGCTCCGTCGATTGCCAATCGAAACGTTCCCCGGGATCTTGAAGCCATCATCGTTCGATGCCTAGCCAAAGCGCCGGAAGATCGATATTCGAACGCGACAGAACTGAGGGAGGATCTCGTACGCTTTTCCCAAGGGAAGGCGGTTGCGACACCGCCAGTGGTGGATCGCCCGACCACGCGAGTACCCCCCACTTATCTCGAGGACACGAATGCGACGGTAGCGATCCCACTTCCCTCAGATCCCGATGAGCAGAAGCGCTCGAAGCGGGGAATGATCATCGCGGTGATCGTTGCGGTCGTCGTGGCAGCAGCAGCGGGTTTCTTTCTCATTGGATCCCAACTTGGACTTTTTTCCCCAACGGCGACGACCGCGCAGATGGTGACGGTCCCCTCGGTGACCAACGAGGCTTACACCAAGGCGCTGTCGCAACTCCGACAGCTCGGCTTCAAAGTCCATGAGACTCAGTCCGAGAACTCCGCGAAACCAGGCACCGTGACGGCACAGACCCCTGCTCCTGGTACGTCGGTCAAGAAGCATTCGGTCGTCACGTTGACGGTCTCGACCGGGCCTACCCTCGTCAAGGTTCCTTCGGTGACCAATCAGAATATCTCGGACGCCGAGAATACGTTGATAGGCCTCGGCTTTAACGTCAATACGACGTATGTCAGCTCATCTACTGCAACGGGCACCGTGGTAAGTCAGTCTCCTACTGCCGGTACCGGCGTACCAAAGGGCTCCACTGTCACACTGACGATATCGAATGGACCCTCTACCGTCCAGGTGCCCAACGTGGTGAACGATGAAATCTCTCAAGCCGCGAACACGCTGGCCTCAAGTCATTTGACGCTCGGAAACGTCACTGCGGTGAACTCGACGCAGCCCGCGAACACGGTGCTGAGCCAGTCTCCTGCTGCCGGTCAAAATGTTCCTGCGAATACACCGGTCGATTTGACGATCTCTAATGGCACTCCACCATCAACGACCACGACGTCGTCGACAACGTCCACATCGACGACATCGACAATTGCGCCTCCGGGTTGATATCGGATCTACCCCACCGTCCTCGTCGTCTTCTTGGCCGGATAATGGTCTCGATTCCCTACGGGATGGTGTGTATCAGCCGGAGAAGCCCGCGAGGAAGTTGCGAATCATGGTGTGACCATGCTCGGTGAGGATGGACTCAGGGTGAAACTGCACGGTCTCGATTGGGAAACTGGTGTGGCGAAGCCCCATGATGACCCCGTCCGTTGTCGTGGCAGTGACAACGAGAGAGTCGGGGAGCGTGCCAGGGTCGACGACGAGGGAGTGGTAACGGGTTGCAAGTACGGGATTCGGAATCCCTGCAAACAGCCCGCTTCCGTCGTGGTGAATTTCGGAGGTTTTGCCGTGCATGACCGTGGTGGCTCGTATCACGGAGGCCCCATTCGTATATGCGAAGCATTGTTGGCCAAGACAGACGCCGAGGATTGGTAGGTCGGGAGTCGCGCGGCGAAAGACGTCGTTGGAGACCTTGGCGTCCCGCGGATGACCTGGACCAGGAGAGACCAAGATTGCATCGACATCCAGCCGCGAGACCTCTTCGACGGAAATCTTGTCGTTGCGCACGACGATTGGTTCCGCGCCCTCCTCGCCCAGATACTGCACAAGGTTGTAGACAAAGGAGTCATAGTTGTCAATTACGAGGACACGCACGTGCCATACCACCGTTCACTTCGTCGATGTGCGCAGTTTGTGTCTATTACGCTAGAGGCCGAGATGAGCGCACGATCCACCAAGAAGAAGTCAGGACGGCCCCAAGCTAAACGCTCGGGTCGCTATACGCCGCCAACGCCACAGTCGAAACGCAAGAGTCCTACCTGGTTGCTCTGGGCGCTCTTCGGTGCACTCGGCCTCGGCGCACTCTTGATCATCGTGAACTTTCTCGCGGTGCTGCCGGGGGGAGAATCGAGCTGGTATCTCCTCG
>JBMFXL010000141.1:0-5074 GCA_049964275.1 Acidimicrobiales bacterium
CCGCAGCACTGTTCGCATCTCGTGCGCGCACGGTACGACTCAGCGCCAAGCTCCAGGCGCTCCTTCAGTGGATCCCCATGATGTCCCAAGCCCTTGTGATCGGACTTGGAGGGTACGCGGCCTACTCGGGTCGTATGAGTATCGGAACCTTCCTACTCTTTGCGACCTTCGTCGCTGAACTCGATGCACCGGTGCGTCAGCTTGCCGCGGTCGTTGCGATCGGAGAACAGGCACGTGCGGGCGCGGAACGCATCTTTGGTGTGTTCGATATGACACCTCAGATCACCGAGCCATCTGAGGCATTGGTCCCGAAGGACTTCAGTTCGGTCGCCTTCTCGGATGTGGTCTTCGGATACGAGCCCGGGAGGCCCGTTATCAACGGGGTGAGCATCGAAATCCGCCCCGGTGAACGGGTGGCGATCGTAGGCTCCGCAGGTTCGGGCAAGTCCACGATGTCCCTCCTGCTCCCTCGCTTTTACGACCCCCAGCAGGGATCGATCACGATCGGAGGAGTGGATCTCCGTCGGATCTCGCTCGATTCCCTTCGCACCAAGGTGGGAATCGTCTTCGAAGACGCGTTCCTCTTCGCAGATACCATTGCGCGCAACATTGGCTACGGCCGCCCCGATGCGACCATGGAGACGATCGAACAAGCTGCTCGTTCTGCGCATATTCACGACTACATCACCTCACTTCCCCTTGGCTATGACACCCTTGTTGGTGAGCGAGGCATCCGGCTCTCCGGCGGTCAGCGCCAGCGCATTGCCCTTGCGCGGGCCTTGCTTGGAGAACCAGATCTTCTGATCCTGGACGACGCGACGTCGGCGGTAGATGCGGACACCGAATCCGAGATCCATGCGGCGCTCCTCGAGTATGCGCAGGGCCGCACGCTCATGCTCATTGCGCACCGACGTTCGACGCTCGCGCTCGCGGATCGGATTGTGGTGATGGATGACGGTACTGTAGTCGCCGACGGTACCGAGGAGGAGTTGCTCGAACGCTCGGAGGTGTTCCGACGCATCATGGATCCCGATGCGCGTGGTGAGTCGGATCGTATTGACGAGCCGGTTGAAGCGACCGTGGATGCGGCGTCGGGGTCAGTGGGACTCACCGATCGAACAGCCACTCGCGCCGCTGTCGGCCGACGAGGCGCAGGCTTCGCGCTCGCTGAGACGGAGTCGCTCCGACGAGCGCTCGAGAATCTGCCGCCTGCCACTGATGAACCGCGCCTCGATCTTGGCGAGTACGATCCGATGCTCCCGGTCGGATTTCGATTCGGTCGCCTGCTCAAGGCGCTTCGGATTCCGATTGTGACCGGATTCGTGCTTGTCGCGCTCGACGCAATGCTTTCGCTGGTGGGGCCGGCCAGCGTACGCGGAGCGATTGACTCGGGCGTGCTCCACCATCGACTGTTCACGGTGCTCGGAGCGGCGGGTCTGCTCGCGTTCGCGTCATGCGCTGATGTGGTGGTGGTGTGGCTCGAGGGCGTCGTCACAGGGATCACGGCGGAACGCTTCCTCTATGGGCTCCGAGTCAAGATCTTCGAGCAGCTGATGCATGTAGGGATGGATTACTACGAGACGGAGGTTGCGGGGCGTGTGCTCACTCGTATGACCTCCGATGTCGACGCTTTCTCGAATCTCATGCAGAGTGGATTCGTCCAAGCCCTGGTGTCGGTCGTCTCCTTCCTTGGGGCGGTCGTGGTGTTGATCTTCATGTCCCCGCGCCTGATCGTGGTTCCCCTCGCGACCTTTCCGTTGCTTGGGATCGCCACCGTGTGGTACCAGCGCTTTGCATCTCGCGCGTATGAGCGTTCACGCGAACGGATTGCGGTCGTCAATGCCAATTTCCAGGAGGGGGTTTCCGGCGTCCGAGTCAATCAGGCATTTGTGCGAGAAGAGGCGTCCGCTGCGCACTTCCGTGGCCTTGCGGCCCGCTATCGAGATTCCCGGATGTCGGCCCAGACTGCGATCTCGATCTACTTCCCGTTCATCTTGTTGCTCTCCGACGTAGCAGCTGCGCTCACGTTGGCGTACGGAGGGTATCTCGTGACTCATCATGAGATTCAGATCGGGACCGTGATCGCCTACGTGTTGTACCTTGATCTGTTCTTCTCTCCGATCCAACAGCTATCGCAGACCTTCGATCAATTCCAACAGGCGAGCGTCGCGGTGCGGCAGATACGCCGATTGTTGTCCATCGAGCCGAACATTTCACTCGCGCCAACGCCGGAAGCCCCCTTCACCATCCGTGGTGAGGTCTCCTTCGACCAGGTGGGCTTCGGTTACCATGCCGGGGATCGTGCGGCGCTCGAAGAGGTGTCATTCCGGGTGGAACCGGGGATGAAGGTCGCGCTCGTTGGTGAGACTGGCGCTGGCAAGTCGACCATTGCGAAACTGCTCATTCGGTTCTACGATCCGACCTCGGGCACCATCAGGCTTGATGGGCACGATATCACGAAGCTCGATCTCAACTGGTTCCGCTCACAGGTCGGCTATCTTCCTCAGGAGGCGTACCTCTTCTCGGGTTCACTCGAGTACAATATTGCGCTCGGACGTCCGGGCGCGACCCCGGAGGAGATTCGACACGCCGCGCGTGAGGTCGGGGTGGAGGAGTTCGCTCGCTCGCTGCCCGGTGGGTTGAGCTTTGACGTCGGAGAGCGTGGCCGACAGCTCTCGTCGGGTCAACGTCAGCTGGTCACGCTTGCCAGGCTCTATCTCTCAGCACCGTCGCTCTTGGTGCTCGACGAGGTCTCCTCGTCACTCGATCTTCGATCAGAAGCGATTGCACTGCGTGCGATCGATGCCATATGTCGTGGACGTACGACCTTCGTCATCGCCCATCGTCTTCCTTCTGCACGAGATGCGGATCTCGTGGTGGTCCTCGAATCCGGCAGGATCGCTCAGATGGGTACCCACCACGAACTTCGAGTGACTCCCGGTCGATACCGGCGTCTTTGGGACATCTTCGAAGGCATCGAGGGTGCGGAGTCGGAAACCGAGGGGATCTCACTCGGGTAATCGAACATATGTTCGATAGAATGTACTCATGAGTTCGCCCGAGCTGTATCTTGTCGACGCGATTCCGAAGGCCGCATCGCTTCTTGTCGATCGTTATGTGCCGGTTGACATGCGCATTCAATCCCTTCTTCCTGGTGGTGGTTTACGCAAGGGTGCGGCGATTCGTATGACCGGTGTCGACGGGGACGGCCTGTATGGCAGTATCGCGTTGATGATCGGGGAAGCGACTCGGAGAGGGTTGTGGGTCGCCCTGGTCAACCTTGGTGATCTTGGGTTCGAGGCCATGGTGCAGTCAGGTGTTGATCTCGCACGTGTCGTGGTGATCAGCGATGTGACGGCACAGCCACAGACCCTCCAAGGGGTTGTCGAGGCGTTTCCTGTGGTCGTAAGTGGCATGTCACTCTCTCCCGCGAATGCTCAGCGACTGCTCGGACGTGTTCGTGAACGAGAGACTGCGTTCATTGCCGTCGAGCGGACTGAGCGATTCCGTCTGGCTCGTTCACAACGGTTTCCTGCGAGTGTTGAACTCACCCTGCAGGCCAAAGGGGGTGGGTGGTCCCTTGGGAACTCGCGTGACAGTGGGCAACTACTGCGGTCGCATGCTCGACGTCTCGTACTCCTGCACAAAGGACATGAGCGCTCCGTGTCCGCTGACGTGTCCTGAGCCCGGCATGCCCCCGCGTCCCTCGCAACGTTCTGCGCGCACCCTTGCCATCCTGTGTGAGAACTGGTCTGGCATGGTGTCCTTTGCTGAAAGTGATGAGCACGGCATTGTCGTCGAGGAGGGAAGGGTCGTAGGGGTGGCGCCCGCCACCCTCTT
This sequence comes from Acidimicrobiales bacterium, assembly GCA_049964275.1. GTDB lineage: Bacteria > Actinomycetota > Acidimicrobiia > Acidimicrobiales > Acidimicrobiaceae > JAJYZP01. The sequence continues at coordinate 3,841 of JBMFXL010000141.1, forward strand.
GGAGGGGGTGGACATCGGGATGACGGTGCGAACGGCCAAGACGATGGTTCCGAAGCTCCCCGTGCGGCGTCGTGATCTCGTGAAGGAGTCTCGGGCATTCGAGAGCGTCCTGGACCTTCTCATGGAGGTCTCTCCATTTTTCTCTTCACCAACCCCCGGAGAGTGCTTTCTCCCGCTTGGCGCAGTGGTGCGGTTCTTTGGGGGTGAGGAGCCAGTTCGACTCCGGGTGCGAGAGGTGATGCGTGGTGTGACGATCGGCGCTGGCACCCATGGCGTCGACCTTGCGGAAGGAGATCTTGCGATCGGTATTGCCGACAGCATCTTTGCGTCACGATTAGCTGCGCGTTTCTCAGTGGTGGTTCCCTTGGGGGAGACGGCGAACTTCCTCAGCGATCTCCCTCTGGCGTACTGCGGCATGCATACCGTCGTCGATGCCCTCGAGGAGTTCGGCATTCGGCGGATCGGTGAGTTTCTCCGTCTCGACCCTCGGGATGTCGCCAATCGTTTTGGACGCGAGGGTCGTCGACTCTATGGGCGATGTGCGTTGACGGAAGACGAGGACCCTCCCCGGGATCGCACTCCGCCTGAAGGGGCGATCATCTGTCGCTTCGATGAAGATCTTGATGGCGTCGAGCAGGTGGTCTTTGCGGTCTCACGGTTGGTCGCTGAGAGATACGAGCGCTTTGCTGATGAGGGGATCTCTCCAACCACGATCGACGTGGCAATCCACTGCGATGCAGGGTCTCTGGTACGTCGCTGGCATTTCCCAGATGGATCACTCTCTACCGAGGTGATCGACCGTCTTCGATGGCAGATCGAGGGCATGGTGCGACAGCGCTCCATCGACGGACGAATGGCGGAGGTGTGGGATGCCTGGGCCGTGAGGGAGGTGGTGCTGACCCCTGTCATGGTCGCGGCGCATCAAGGGAGACAGCTCGATCTTGACGGCGACCGGACCAGCAGCGAAGAGATGATCCTCCGTGCGCTTGCAAAGCTCTCAGCCCGTCTCGGCGAAGACCATGTGCAGATGATTCGAGAGGATGCTGGACGCGCACCGCGCGAGCGATATCGACTCTTGCCTTGGCAGCCCAGTGTTCCCGGAGGGATACTGGGGCAAGGAACTCGCGCACGACGTTCCCATCCGCGACGACTCGACTCAAATGGTTCGCACGTGGAGCGTATGCCGTGGCCCGGGTCAATCCCCGGCCCACAGCCTGCCGTTGTGTATGAGGCC
>JBMFXL010000142.1:0-5074 GCA_049964275.1 Acidimicrobiales bacterium
GCCGACGCGGATGTCACCGAGGCCATTGATTTCCTGGAGTTCTATCGACGTGCGATGGTGAGGCTCTCGGGAGACACCGCACTCCTATCACCCCTTGGTGAGCGAAATACCAGGGTCATGGTGCCACGTGGGGTCGTGGGTGTGATCGCCCCGTGGAACTTCCCCCTCGCGATCCCCCTTGGTATGGTCTCCGCGGCGCTCATTGCGGGGAATGGAGTCGTGCTCAAGCCGGCGGAGCAGACACCGCTCGTCGCGTACTGCATCGTCCAGGCGTTCGAGGCAGCGGGACTCCCTGAAGGGGTGCTCAACTTCGTGCCTGGGCGAGGCGAGGTAGTTGGACGTGCGATCACCGAATCCCCAGACGTCGACACGATCGCGTTCACCGGCTCCTACGCCGTTGGCACCGAGATCCTCGCTGCCGCCGCAGTCGTGCGACCCGGCCAGCGAGCACTCAAGACCGTGGTCTGTGAGCTCGGCGGCAAGAATCCGCTCATCGTGGATGCCGATGCCGACCTCGATCAGGTGGTACCCGGAGCGATCTACTCGGCGTTTGGCTTCGCTGGACAGAAGTGCTCAGCGGCCTCGCGTCTCATCGTCCATGAGCGCCACTTCGATCGAGTAGTCGAGCGGATGGAAGGTGCACTAGAGGCGCTCGTAGTAGGGGACCCGAGACGACCCGATGCCGACGTCGGACCCGTGATCGACGAGGAGTCCCATCGTCGGCTTACGAGTTTCATCTCGGATTCCACGCGTACCGGCCGTGTAGTGAGCCATCGAGGGCTTCCAGATTCCCCGGGCTACTACGTCCCGCCGACCCTTGTGATCGCGCCAGATGAGAGTGATCGTGTGCTCCATGACGAACTCTTCGGTCCCGTCCTCGCAATTCAGCGGGCGACCGACCTTGATCACGCCATTGCGTTGGCCAATGCCACCGACTACGCGTTGACTGCGGGCATCTACTCCCGCTCGCCATCGGCTATCGAGCGAGCGGCAGGAGCACTCGTGGCGGGGAACGTCTACATCAATCGTGGGATTACTGGTGCTGTTCCTGGCCGGCAACCCTTTGGTGGCTTTGGTCGGTCGGGACTTGGTTCGAAGGCGGGAGGTCTCGACTACCTCCTGCACTTCATGAACACCAAGGTCGTCACCGAGAACACCTTGCGGCAAGGCTTCGTGCCCGAGATCTCTTAGGTCGTAACTCGGCGGAGCCGAGAAGGTGACGCGACTCCTACTGCCCTTGGCACCGTGGTTGACTCGGTTGGGTGGCCAAGCGCGTGACAGGCTTCGCGGTGTGATCTAGCCTTGAGGGCATCGGCACGGAGGTGGGTAATGACCGAATCGAATACCACGTCATTTGGGCACGGGATCGTCACGCTCGCGAGCGACGACGAAGGGATGGTCGGCGAGGTACGGATGCATTGGCCCGAGCGACGTAACGCACTGTCGCTGCAAATGATCGCTGCGCTGACTGACGCGTTCCATTACGCGGGTGAAAGTGAGCTTCGCGGAATCGTACTGGCCGCTGATGGTCCGGTCTTTAGCGCAGGACACGATTTCTCCGACATGGCTGGTTCAGACATCGCACTCCTTCGTCGACTCTTTGAATCCTGTACCGACATGATGAATCTGATTCAGTCCGTTCCTCAGCCGGTGATCGCCATGGTGCACGGACTTGCCACCGCTGCAGGATGCCAGCTCGTGGCGACCTGCGACCTCGCCGTGGCATCCGAGCAGGCAGGCTTTGCGATCCCAGGGGGCAAGGGCGGTCTGTTCTGTCACACCCCATCAGTCGCGCTCGCGCGAAACATTGGTCGTAAGCGCCTGTTCGAGATGGCGTTCACAGGTGATGTCATTGACGCGGCAACCGCGTTGGACTGGGGGCTCGTCAACCGCGTCGTGCCCCACGATACCTTGGAATCAGCCACGAGAGCGCTGCTCGGTAGAGCGATTCGAGGCTCTGCGTTCTCCAAAGCCATAGGCAAGACCGTGCTCTATCGACAGATCGGCCTCAATCAACCCGATGCGTATCGTGTTGCCGCCGCCGAGATGGCCGCTGCCGCGACGAGCCATGATGCCCAGGAGGGTATGGCCTCGTTTCTCGAGAAACGGGAGCCCAAGTGGCAGAATCGGTGAATGGGACGGGGAGGTCCCTGTGTGGTCCGATTGAGGACGTGGCTCGACTCGCCCTGCTTCGTTCAAAGGAGTCACTGACGGACCTCTCCCGAGCGCTTGAGCGCGCCGAGGCGGAGAGCGATCATGGAATACCCATTGTGAGAGGAATGCAGTGTGGCGTGTGTGTACTCGATGCGGTGATGTCGCAGCTGTTAGGTGCGCTCGGACCCCTACGAGGCGATCCCTTCGGGAATGGATCGGACGCTGAACCCAAGAGTGGAAGCACTGCGCCGCCCGATAAACCCAGACGGACGCCATGAACTGGTTCACTCGATGGTGCATCCCGCGTTCACCGCTTCGCGGACCTCGTCGGCGCGAGGTCGAAGTAGCTTGAGTGGTAAGCGAACCCGGCTCGACAGGCGCGCCGTCGAACTTGGGCTCGTCTCCTCTCGCCAGGAGGCACAAGAGCTCATCGAGGCATCAATGCTCTTGGTCAACGGCGCGATTGCCGAGAAGGCCTCTCGACAGGTGGCGCCGTCTGACTCCATCATCGTCCGTGCACGACGAAAATACGTTTCACGAGGAGGACTCAAGCTTGATGGGGCACTCGAGCGATTCGGACTCGAGGTCGATGGTCGTCGATGCCTGGATGTGGGCTGCTCTACTGGGGGCTTCATCCACTCCCTGTTGACACACGGCGCCCAAGAGGTCGTGGGGGTCGATGTCGGACGAGCCCAGATCCATGCCCAGATCGCGGGGGATCCTCGCGTGCGGATCTATGAGTCCACCGATATTCGGCACTTCTCCTCGACCAACGAGGAAGCGGACTTTGCACTCATCACCGTCGACGTGTCGTTCATCTCGCTGCGCGGACTGCTCGACGTGCTTAGTGGGCTGCTTTCGACGAATGGCGATCTCGTCTTACTCATCAAGCCGCAGTTCGAGGTTGGCCATAAAGAGGCCTCGGCCGGCGAGGGTATCATCAGCGATCCTGCGCTCTGGCGGGGAGCCCTCGTCGGCGTCCTCGAGGCGAGTGACCGTGCCGAGCTCGGGTGCCATGGAATCGTACCTTCGCCCATTCGAGGTACCAAAGGAAACGTGGAGTTTTTCGCCCACCTTCGTCACCGCCGCGGAGCACAACTGTGGGCGAATGAGGACCGAGTAATCCTTATCGACAAGGCGATCGACGAGGTGGAGGCCGTGGACGAAGGGGACCTCAATGCCACTGGAGGTCCCACTGACGAACCGATCGAGCCATAAAGGGGTAGGTTGAAGAGGTGTCTACCGTCGGTTTCGTGCTCCATCCCATGCGCACTCGTTCGCGTGTGCTCTTCGAAGAGGCGGCGCACTTCCTTGCGAGCCGCGGCCATGAGGCACTCGAGCTCTTCGACATCACCCCACGCGACCTCGTCCTCGTCGTGTCCCTCGGTGGAGATGGGACCATGCTCCGTGCCTTCGACATGGTGATTGGCGAGGGTACACCGGTAATGGGCGTCAACCTCGGGAACCTTGGGTATCTCGCGGAGGTGGAGCCTGACGAGATGATCGATGCACTTGGGCGCTTCCTCGAGGGTGGGGCCAAGATCGAAGAACGTATGACGATCGGAGCTGAGGTCCTACGGGGCGGCAATCTCCAGACCATTGGGGCATCGGTACTCGCGTTGAATGAGATCGTGGTCGAACGTGCCTCCTCGGGGCATGTCATTCGAGTCGACGTCACGATCGATGGCACGGAGTTCTTGCGCTACGACGCCGATGGCTTGATCGTGTCTACGCCAACGGGATCGACCGCGTACTCGCTCTCTGCTCGAGGACCTATCCTTGCCCCGGGCCTTCGTGCAATCGTCGTGACTCCTATCACGCCACACATGCTCTTCGATCGTGCCCTCGTGCTTGAGGAGGGGAGTGAACTCCTGCTCAGGATCTGTAATGGCCCCGAGGGATCGCTCATGGCCGACGGACGTGTGGTCACCTCTCTCCTCGTCGGCGATGTGGTGCGCTGTCGGGTATCGACGGTCCCCGCGCGACTCGTCCGCTTCGATGAGGTCAACTTCCACGAGGTGCTCAAAGCGAAGTTCGGGCTCCGCTCGAAATGGACCGACGAATTCGAGGGTTAGGCAATTCATGTTGACCTACCTGCGGGTGCGAAACCTTGGAGTCATCGAAGAGATCGCGTTACCCCTCGGTGAGGGAATGCTCGTGATCACGGGCGAGACTGGAGTGGGGAAGACCCTCGTGACCTCTGCGATCGACCTGCTCTTTGGCGGTCGTGCCTCGGCGGAGATCGTCGGACGATTTGACGAGTCCACCACCATCGAGGGGATCTTGGAGCTGCGCGACGGTCAAGAGCTCGTCGTCCGGCGAGAGATCACGCGTGGGGGTCGGTCCCGGTCCTTCCGCGATGGGGCGCTCGCGACGGTAGGCGAGCTTCGGGGGCTCCTAGGGGACGAGGTCGAGATCTTCGGGCAATCCCTTGCGCAGTCCTTGTCGCGACCGAGCTTTCAGCTGCGTATCCTCGATCGATTCGGTGGGATCGATGTCGCAACGCTTGAGGCGCTCCGTGACGAGCTCGCGCGGACTGAGGCTGAGATCGCTGAGCTCGAGCGACGACGAAGTGACGACGAACGCTTGGCCGAGCTTGCCCGCTACGAGCGCGACGAACTCGAACGTGCCGAACTGAACGCGTCCGACGAGGACGATGCGTTGGTGCATGAGATCGCCATTGGGGCCCGTGCTGATGAGGTGAAGGGACTACTTACTCACGCGTCGGGACTCCTCGGGGGTGATCGTGGTGGTACGGCCATCGAACAGGTAGGGGTGGCGCGGTCCCTGCTCGAGAAGTCCGAGACAGGGAGTGATCTCGTCGCGCGTCTCGACGCGGTGGTGGCTGAGCTCGAGGACCTCCATCGGGAGGTCGGCGAGCGTCTCGAATCCGTGGATGCCGACCCCCAGCGCCTCGAGG
>JBMFXL010000143.1:0-5038 GCA_049964275.1 Acidimicrobiales bacterium
CGTGAAGAACCGAACCGGCTCGGCCACGTAGGGGTCTGCTTCTTGGTGGGAAGTGTGGCCGTTCGACGCCAGTCAGCGATCCAACTATCCCGGTTCTCTGGTTGGAGAGAGGGTACGGTGCCGTTACCTGCTTCGAGCGCGGCAGTCCACCAGTCCGTGTGGGTCTCGAGCGCAAGCGCATCGACCGCCTTCTCGATGCGACGGTTGAAGAGCCGCACGTCCTCGCCGTTGTCGCGCAACGGACGGCCGAAGGTGAGCGTGGTGGTGCCACGCCTGAAGCGCGAGGAGCCCTTCCCAAGCATCTCGAAGGTGCCCTCGATGAAGATCGGCACGACTGGGACCCCCGTGCGCTGCGCAAGGTAAGCGACGCCACCCTTGTAGGCCTGGCCGAGTCCGTCTGGCGAGCGACCGCCCTCAGGGAAGATCAGTACGCTCCAACGCTCCTGCAGGAGGGCCTCCGCGTTACGCGCTGATCGGCGGCTGACGCGATTTCGCTCGATCGGGATTGCCGCGAGGAGCCCTGACCAGATGTAGGCCTTCCAGCGTTTGTCGAAGAAGTAGTCGGCACCAGCTGCAACCACGCAGCGATGGCGAAAACGCTCGGGGAGCAGGGACAAGATGAGGGGAGTGTCGAGATGACTCGCGTGATTCGCAGCGAAGATCACCGGACCATTGAGGCCCTCGAGTCGATCCTCTCCGTAGACGGTCGGGGACGCAGCGAGCTTCGCCGCTGGGCGAACCAAGTTGTCGAGGAGTATTGCTCGTATGAGGCGTACTCCGTAACGCCGCGACCAGTCCGTACGAAAGTGCGCCCCGAGACCTTCATGGGAGGGGGCGGGTTCTACTCCGTTGGGCCAAGATGGCTTCGACAGTGGGAAGGGGAGCTTGCCCCCTCCTTTGAAGCGCGGAGCCATCAGACGACCTCGGACATGAAGAGTGGCGGGGTGTGTAGGTGCGTAAGCGATGGATCGGGCCCCACGATCGACTGTGCCATCTCGAGTGCGTCGTTCATGGTCGATGCGGACTGAAATCCAAGACGCTTCGTCGCCTTTGGATCCCCACCGACGACGATGACGCCTCCGAGATGGTCGAGCGCATGGGCGCCCCAGTACCACATGTAGAAGGGATGCACTCCGTGATAGGCGTTGGCGTTGCGGTAGAGATGGATGTACCAGGGATCCGTCGCGAACTGCTCTTCGTACTTCGCCTCGATGACCTTCGGATCGGTCGAGTCGGAAAGTACCTGCTCGTAAAAGTCGATGTAGGAAGGGTGAAACGCCGAGTCGAACTCCGGACGATTGGGGTGCGAGATGATCATCACTCCACCCTTGCGCACGACCGGCTTGTTGATATACATGTTGAAGAAATATCCAAGTGCCAGGCAGTACACCAAGATCGGGTTCATGATCGAGTTGACGTTGTACGGTCCGATGAAGGGAAGTCCGACCGTCACGATGTCGGTTTGACCCTCTACTCGAACGAGCTGTTGTTTGAAGACGGCATCGAGCGTTTTGGCATGCACGGCCTCCACCTCGCCGGCGTTGATGCCGGTCAGCTCGTAAGGTGAGCGGACCTTGTGCATGATCTCGCGTGCCAACCACGGCGGGGCCACATCGAGACCCTTTGATGCACCGAGGAAGGTTGCGCGTTCCTTCATGGTCCACTCCCACTCTCGCGTAGAGAGGAAGGAGAACTGCTTGGGGAAGGTGTTTGTGTTGAGAGTGGTCTCGATCTGGAAGATCTTGACGCCTGCATTGCGAATGAATCGACCCATACGCCAGTTCGAACTATGTAGCTCTGAGTGATGCATGTCCATGAAGGACTTCGAGTGCACCATGGTCTTGACATTATGGTGGTGCTTGATCGAACGGTATGAGGCCAGGCCGGTCGCCACGGATTTGTGGCCGCCGTCCATCGACACCAGGTTGATGTTGACGTAGATCAGTAGATCCGCATCGACGGCATGCTTGTTGATCTCCACATCCTCGCCTTGGTCGGTAAGACCGAGGTGGACCATGTTGTCTGGATCCTCCGCGTCGTGCTGGGTCAGTCGTCCCCGTCGACTGAAGGAATCGTAGACGCGATCTCCAAGCGCATGACGAAGCTCCGCGTCGGTCATGCGACGATGCAGTGCGAGCGCGGCGATCAACACCACGTCGTCAACGCCAGCGTCAGCGGCGCGCTCGAGCACCGCCTCAATGACGTGCTGACGGATGTCGGGCGCCTCCATTTGCGGGAGCGGGAGCGACACGTCGTCGAAGGCGATCGCTAGCTTCATGTTCCGGCGAAGGAGTGCGCTAAGGGGCTCGGAGTCACCCACGGGATGATCGAGGGCATGGTCGATCGCCCCCCGGACATCCTTGATGCCGGGAAGGGGCTCACCAGGATAGATGACCCTCGAGCCACGCGGAAGCTTCTCGAGACGGAAGCTGTCGCCGTGCCACATAAGGATCGGAGGGGTGGATCGATCGACGTGAAGGGTGAATCCTGGACGGGGAGTCATGACGTCCTTTCTTCGTAGGACTGGCGAGGAGAACGTAGGTCGAAGACCACTTTGAGTGCATCGACGTGACCGCCGTCGCTTGCGCGTTCGATGGCGGACTCATAGTCGTCGAGCGCGACATGATGGGTCACCATCCATCCGAGATGGAGACGTTCCATAAGCGCAATTGCAAGTGCGAAGGTGCGCACCGGCACCTCGTTGGAGGTGTCGTCCGACACGGTCATACCGAGCGAGGATGCCAATGCGGTGGTAATGCGCTCGGTGCCGTAAGCGTAGGTGCCACGAATCTCCACCTCACGATGGAAAAGCGGAGTCATGTCAATCGATACCTTGGCAGGCATGCCAACGAGCACGACGCGACCACCGGGACGAACGAGATCTATGGATTCCGCGAGGGAGTCACTCGTGCCAGCACAGTCGTATACAAGATCGAATCCCCCCGAACTCCACCCACCCGCGCGCATCGATCGGCTTGTTCGACGTCCGAGACGTCCGAGTTCTCCCGGTGCAATGACCGAGCCCGCTCCGAGTCGTCGCGCAGCCTCGCGCTGAATTGGGTACTTCGCGCCGATGACGATCTCTGCGTCTGGAACAAGCGCACGTAGCGCGGCCAAGGTGGCAAGTCCCACCGCGCCGGCCCCGACGATCGCGATCCTAGATGACGACGTCGGCTCACCGCGTAGCGCGCCATGGATTGCACACGCGAGCGGCTCGATCATGACCGCATCTTCGTCAGAGAGTGACGACGGTACCTCCCAACGCTGGGAGTCATGCGCGACGAAACGCTCTCCCCATCCTCCTCCGGTAGAGGCGCAGTATCCGAGCTGGATGCCTTCGTCAATGTTCCCAATAGTGACCGATGCACACCGTTGGGTCTCACCCGAAGCGCACGCGTCGCACAGGGGTAGACCCCGCACCACGCAGGTGAGTGCGGGCTCGATCACGACGCGCGAGTAGGTCCTTGGATCCCAGGCCAAGATCTCGTGTCCAGGAGTAAAGGGGAAGGAGGTGAGCTTCTCATAGTACGGGGAAGCTCGCAGGCTCAACGTCGAAATATCAGAGCCACAGATCCCACAGAGCATCGTTTCATACTCGTTCCACCCGTTCGCTGGTGCATCTGGGGGCTCGATCTCGACGAGAGAGAGTGGGCCGAATTCGACGGCACGCCGAAGCGACGCAGACGAGAGCAACCGTGCGGCGACGAACCGTCGCATGCTGCGTTGGAGCTGCAGCGCCTTCATCGTCGACCTCCCAACGGGAGATAGAGCGAGGGTGCACCCTTTGCCCGGGTCCAATTCTCGACCCTCCATCCGCGTCGACGCGCGATATTGAGCAGTTTCGTCTCCGGATTAACGCAGACCGCGATGCCTGCAGCTTCGAGCATCGGTAGATCGGATGTGGAGTCCGCATATGCCACCGTGTCTGCAGCGGGGATCCCGAATCGTTCCGCGCAATCGAGCAGGATCTCTGCGCGAGACTCGCCGATCGGAGGTGTGACTGGTACCTGTCCACTCAACTGATTGTCCTCGTTATGGCTCATGTCTGCGGCGATGATCTCGTCAAAGAGCGGAGTAAGCGGTTCGACGATGAAGCGAAGCGCCCCGGTGATGAGCACGGTCTTGTGACCGAGGCGCCGGTGGGCACGTACCCTAGCGATCGCGGACGGGAATGCCTTGACGAGCATGTACTCCGAAAGGAGCTTCCACGCCGTCTCGGAGAGCTGTTCGGCATCGGCGCCCTCGTATCGGCGGTAGAAATAGCGCAGGAAGTCGCTGCGGTCGGCGCGATCGAGGCGCATGAGGGAAGGTCCCTCTGCAAGAAGGGAGGCCACCATTGACCAGCGATCCGTTCCCGTAAGGTCCTTGGTGGCGAGAAACGCGAAGGAGTCTACGACGTTCGCAGCGATGATGGTGTTCTCGAGATCGAATGCCGCGAGGCGTGGTTCAGGAGCCAAAATGTCGCGAAGCTGACGTGCTCGTCGCGCATCAGTGATCTGGGAGTTTGGACTCGGCGAGGTCTTGACCCGGGAGTGTTCGACGATAGAAGGAAGATGCACCTCGGGGACAAAACGCTCCCAGACCACAATCCGGGGATCGAAGTCGAAGTCGACCAGGTCCTCGGCTGAGAGCTCTTCGCGGAGGCCGAGAAGGCGATGGGCGAGATAGTTGGCTTCACACTCGGCGTAAGAACCATAGAGATCGACGTAGGTCAGCGCGCGCTTGGCCGCTTCTCGCTTCTCCTCCAAGCCTGATGCGAATCCAAGTCGTGCACCCCGCAGGGGAAGTTTGGTGACCACGGAGTCGGCGAGGTCGAGTGCCTTGGCGGCCCGAACGAGCTGCGCCTTGACCTTGGTGCGCCCAGGATTCGACCACGACGGTAACCGGATCGGTTGGCCACGGTCGTCGTAGAGAGGGTGTTCGCCGAAATAGCCACGGACTAGGTCGACGAGTTGTCCGTAGCGTAATGGATTCAGAGAACCGGAGACGACCTGGAAGTAGTCGATCTTGGGGCCTGGACCCTTGGCTGCAACGGCGA
>JBMFXL010000144.1:0-5013 GCA_049964275.1 Acidimicrobiales bacterium
CCCCTCGCCGTGAGTAGCACCTTACCCGCGCCGGCGTAGATCTGTCGAGATACGAGGAACGGGATCAATACCTCCGCGAAACGAGAGAACTCTTCGCTTCGTGTCGTCAAGTAGTTCTCATGGCAGCCATAGGAGTTACCAGCAGAGTCCGTATTGTTCTTGAAGAGGAAGACCGAACCCCTTATCCCCTCCTCGCGCATGCGAGCCTCAGCCGACTCGACGAGGGACTCGATCACGCGTTCCCCGGCCTTGTCGTGGGCAACGACATCGGAGATCGAGTCACATTCAGGGGTGGCATACTCGGGATGTGATCCGACGTCGAGGTACAGACGTGCACCGTTCTCGAGGAAGACGTTCGAGGAGCGTCCCCAGCTCACCACTCGGCGAAACAGATATCGAGCAACTTCGTCTGGCGAAAGACGACGCTGTCCGCGAAGGGTGCAGGTCACACCGTACTCGTTCTCAAGACCCATGATCCTTCGCGAAGGTGGGCCCCCCTGGGTGGACTCCTCGGAGGTCACGAGCCTCCCTGACCAGCGAGTAGGCCCTCAAGTTCCGCTCCGTTGATACGACGGAAGGTTCTCCGGTCCAGCCCCTGGGACAATACGGCGACCTCGAGATCCGAGTGACCCAACGTACGCTCGGGGCCTGCGAGCGCGGCAACCGATGCGACCAACGCCTCTTCGAGGCTCCAACCATCGTGGAACGCCTCGGCAAATCGATCCGACACAGTCTCCGAGTCTCCTCCGAGGACAGCAAAGTTTCGCTCGTCGACCACGGTCCCGTCATAAAGAAGGTGATAGAGCTGTGAGTTCGTCGGCTCGGCACCAAGCTCCGCAACGAGGATCTCCACCTCGAGCGGCTTCATTTCATGGGTGAAGACCTGACCCAAGTACTGGGCGTAGATGTTCGCGAGCGAACGCGCTTCGACATCCTCTCGCGAGTACGCGTATCCCTTGGTATCGGCATGGCGTACACCGGCAACCCGCAGCTGATCGAACTCGTTGTACTTCCCCACCCCGGCGAAGGCGATTCGGTCGTAGATCTCCGAGATCTTGTGCAGTGAGCGCGACGGATTCTCCGCACACAACAAGATCCCTTCGGCATACACCGTTCCAAGGAGCGCACGACCGCGGGCGATGCCCTTGCGCGCGTAGTCTGCGCGATCCTTCATCACCTGCTCGGGCGCGACGTAATACGGCATGCTCATTGGCGCGGGCCCTTCTCTTTGAACGCCTCAACGACACGCGAAGAGGCTGCTTCGACCGCGGAATCATCGAGTCGGCGATAGCCTTGCTGACTCACCGTGGCAACGACCGGAAAGAGCGAACGGAGGAAATCCGGCCCACCGGTTGCCGAATCCTCCTGGGCGGCATAAAACAGGCCGCTGATTGCGAGATCCAATGCGTCATCTTGGGAGAGTGCATCTCGAAAACCGAGCTTCACCGCCGAGGCGGCGTCTCGACCTCCCGAACCTATCGCGTGGTAATCGACCTCTTCGTACCTGCCACCCGTGATATCGAAGCTGAAAATACGTCCACGACGCTGCACGAAATCCCAGCCCACATAGATCGGCACGACCACGAGACCCTGCATCGCCATTGGCATGTTCGCGCGAATCATCTGTGAGAGCTGGTTCGCCTTGCCCTCAAGCGATAGCGTCACTCCTTCGACCTTCTCGTAGTGCTCGAGCTGGACCTGGAAGAGTCGCACGAGCTCAAGGGCCGGGCCTGCGGACCCCGCAAAACCAACCGCAGAAAAGCGGTCTGCAGGAAAGACTTTTTCGATGCGGCGGGATGCGATGATGTTACCGGCAGTCGCACGCCGATCACCCGCAATCAGCACCCCGTCTCCATAACGAAATGCAACGATGGTCGTACCATGAGGCACCTCAGCAGCGACCATCGTGCGGTCGATCGCTGGTGCGGCTTCGCGACCATTGATCATTTCGAGCAGCTTGTGAAAGCTCGGACCTGGATCTTCTACGGGTCCGAAAATCGGAAGACTCACCTAATCACCTTTTCCCACGAACCAGTTCGAGTACTACTGGCCACCCTTTTGGACATAGTTACGGACGAACTCCTCCGCATTCTCCTCAAGCACCTCGTCAATTTCGTCAAGGAGATCGTCCAAGTCGGCCTTCAGCTTCTCCGTATTCTCATTCTTTGCGGAGACCTCCTCCTCTTGGACCTCTTCGGCCTCACGGCTGGAGGTGTTCTTCTTCTTGAGCTCTCTTTCTGCCATACCTCATCCCCTAGGCGCCAAGTCCTTCGAGAAGTTCCGACGCCGTCTCACTTCTCTTCAACAAACTATCGACATGTTGCGCAGTACCTCTAAGGGGATCCATCATCGGCACTCGTCGAAGCGGATCTCGGCCGATATCGAAGATCAAAGAATCCCAGTTCGCAGCAGCGATCGATGAAGAGAACTTCTCTAGGCACTTACCGCGGAAATAGGCTCTGGTCTCCTTTGGAGGCTCCCCTACGGCTACCTTAACGTCGGAGGGCTCCCAAATATGCCGGAGGTTGAGGCGCGAGGCCAACGACTTCTCGGGACGGAGGTCATGATATTGAAGGTCGATCGCCGCCAGCCTGGAATCGTCCCACAGCGCATCATGTCGCTTACGGTATCCGTTGAGCACCTTGAGCTTGGCGACCCAGTCCAGGCGGTCTGAAAGCGTCATCGGATCGGTCTCCAACGCCCGCAGCGTCTCCTCCCACGTCGCCAAGATGGCGCGCCCCTCATCATCACCTCCCACAGCATCGAGTCCCTCTCGGTCGGCGTACTTCGTCGCGCGTTCGAAGTACTCCCACTGAATCGCAAGTGCGCTCAGACGGCGACCGTCCGCGAGCGGCAACGTAGAGGTCAAGGAGACGTCATAGGACACCTCGCGAAGCGAGGCCACCGGCGAACTTAGGACGATGTCGAGATCTTCAAGCGTTCCGTCTTCGATCATCGCCAAAACGAGCGAGGTCACCCCGAGTTTGAGAAACGTAGAGAACTGAGAGACATTGGCATCTCCCACGATGACATGCAGGCGACGGTAACGAGTCGCATCAGCATGAGGTTCGTCACGCGTATTGATGATCGGACGTTTCAGTGTGGTCTCGAGTCCAACCTCTTCCTCGAAGAAGTCTGCTCGCTGTGAAAGCTGGAAGGGCACCGAGCCACGCTCTATGCCGCTGAACTCCGATCCCACCTTGCCCGCACCGCAGAAGATCTGCCGAGTCACGAAGAACGGGATAAGTTGACGCACAATTTTAGCGAAAGGAACGCTCCGGTCCATGAGATAGTTCTCATGACAGCCGTAAGAATTACCCTTGCGGTCGGAGTTGTTCTTATACACCACGATCGATTCCCTAATCGACCGGGATCGTTCGACCGCACGCATCGCCCGGCGCATCACCTCCTCACCGGCCGCGTCGTAGAGCACCGCAGAGCGAGCGGTGAGGCACTCGGGCGAGGAGTACTCGGGATGCGCATGATCCACGTAGAGGCGAGCCCCATTGGTAAGGACCGAGTTGACGAGATGGGTCTCGATCTCTGGTGGCAATGCACCCTCGAGGGCGAATCCCCGAGCATCATTGCCTGGCGATTCACCATCGAAATCCCAGCCAATCTTTCCTGCCGCCTCATTGATATAGGCGTTGATGAGTACGGACGACGCCGTGATTGGATTCGCGTCAGGCGAGCCGAGCACGCTGATTCCGTACTCGGTCTCGATCCCACACACCTTTGGTACTACCATCGCTACTCCGGCTGGTCGTTGGTGACCGTGTTAGAGGTTGTTACAGATACTGCCCGGTCGCGACGCGTTCGATCGCACGACCGCCCTCTGACTCGGTTCCTTGCGTGACCAGTGTCCGGATGTACACGATACGTTCGCCCTTCTTGCCCGAGATCTTGGCCCAGTCGTCCGGATTGGTCGTATTCGGCAGATCCTCGTGCTCTTTGAACTCCTTGGCAATCGAGTACAGCAGATCGTCGATGCAGATACCGCGCTCCTGATTCGCAATCTCACGCTTGATCGCTTGCTTCTTGGCTCGCCGCACGATGTTCTCGATCATTGCCCCGGAGGAGAAGTCCTTGAAGTACAGGATCTCCTTGTCACCGTTCTGATAGGTCACCTCGAGGAAGCGATTGTCGTCATCGGTTCGATACATCTGCTCGACCGTCCGCTCGATCATCGATTGGATCGCCTTGTTGGCGTCTCCACCGCCGAACTCTCGGACTTCTCGCTCGGCCAAGGGAAGATCGGCAGTGAGGTATCGACCGAAGATCTGCGCAGCAGCCTGCTCATCAGGTCGTTCGATCTTGATCTTGACATCAAGACGTCCTGGTCGCAGAATGGCTGGATCGATGAGATCCTCTCGGTTCGATGCACCGATCACTATGACATTTCGGAGTGTTTCGACACCATCGATCTCGGCGAGCAACTGGGGCACGATAGTCGACTCCATGTCCGAAGAGATTCCTGTGCCACGGGTGCGAAACAGCGAGTCCATCTCATCGAAGAACACGATGACTGGCACGCCTTCCTCCGCCTTCTCTCTTGCACGTTGGAAGATCAGGCGGATCTGACGCTCGGTCTCCCCCACGTATTTATTGAGAAGTTCGGGACCTTTGACGTTCAAGAAGTAGCTTCGAACCGACTCGTTCTTGGTCGCTACCGCCACCTTCTTCGCCAATGAATTCGCAACAGCCTTGGCAATGAGCGTCTTCCCGCATCCCGGAGGGCCGTACAGGAGGATGCCCTTGGGAGCCGGAAGTCGATAGTCATGGAACAACTGTCGGTAGAGGAAAGGAAGCTCCACCGCGTCAGTGATCTCTTCGATCTGAGTATCGAGGCCACCGATGTCCTCGTAGCTCACGTCGGGAACCTCTTCAAGCACAAGCTCCTCAACCTCTGGGCGTGGGAGCCGCTCGATCACGTACCCCGTCCGTGCGTCGAAGAGCACCGAGTCTCCAGACCGAAGCTTCTCGTTCACCAGATGTCCGGCGATCTCCGCCACT
>JBMFXL010000145.1:0-4993 GCA_049964275.1 Acidimicrobiales bacterium
CACAACGACATTTGTGGTGGTCGGTGCATCCCAGGAGAGGGAATCAGGGTTGGGCGAGAGTTTCATGTGGCAGTCCTTCGGACGTCAGCAGGTTCACTTCGGCGTCGTCGATCTCGGAGCGGCGGTCGATGACGCCGTGAAGGAAGCGGGTATCTCTCGGTTACTTCGGATCAACGGGATCGGTGACCCATCGGCCGACTCGCTGGTGGATGCTCTGGCGAAGGACTTCGTCGTTGCCCACATCGACGAGGTGCGACAACACGTGCCCTTGGCGCTCGCTGAGCAGGCGGTCGAGCTCGCTTCACGATCCCAAGTCGACGGCGTCCTTGCCGTTGGCGGAGGCTCGACGATTGGACTTGCCAAGATCGTCGCACTTGAGACTGGGATCCCCATCGTGGCGGTTCCGACCACCTACGCGGGCTCGGAAGCCACTCCGGTGTGGGGAAGGACCGAGGGAGGTGTGAAGACCACCGGGGTTGCGTCCCAGGTGTTGCCTCAAGTAGTCCTCTACGCCCCAGCGCTTACGAGCACGTTGCCACCATCGCTCACGATCGCATCGGCGGGGAACTCCCTTGCGCACTGCGTGGAGGCACTTTGGGCACCGGGCGCGAACCCAATCACGACTGTCATCGCACTCGAAGGTGTCGGTGTGCTCTCATTGGGTCTAGATGGCTTCATGAGTGTCCCAGATGCCCTTCAGGGGCGAGCGTTGCTTCAGAGAGGCGCCTACCTCGGGGGCTCCGCATTCGCCGTAGCTGGGTCTGGACTGCACCACAAGCTCTGTCACGTTCTAGGCGGTCGCTTCGACTTGCCGCATGCTGAGACGCATACCATACTGCTTCCCTATGTGCTGGCGTTCAACCTTGGTGCAGATCTCGATGTCTATGCGCGCCTGAGTAGTGCATTCGGCGCCGATGATCCGCTTGAGGGCTTGATGTCACTGTATGGGCGAGTGGGTATGCCCTCCCGTCTTAGCGATATCGGACTGAGGGAGGAGGACCTCGCCGTGGCCGTCGACGCGGCCTCGGCACGGTTGCCAATAGGGAATCCGGTACCCGTGGATATCGTCGCACTGACGCGCATCCTTCGCGCTGCGATACATGGCGATGATCCACGCGAATTGAGGGGGTGAGAGATGGAAGCATCGAACGACGAGTTCGAGTCTGTTCGTCGAGAGCGGATGGATGCCATCACGAACGAGGTGCTTGCGAGCTTCTCGGGTGCAGAGGATCCACGGTTAGTCGAGGTCATGCAGGCACTCGTGCGCCATCTTCACTCGTTCATTTGTGAGGTGGCACTGACCTCCGAGGAGTGGTCGAGGGCTATTGAGTTCCTGACCGAGGTCGGGAAGATGACTGATGATAAACGTCAGGAGTTCATCCTGCTCTCCGATGTATTGGGCGTCTCGATGACGACCGTCACCCAGAACGCCACCGCCGATCCGCGCGTCACCGAGTCGACGGTGTTCGGACCGTTCTTCCATGAGCATGCGCCAGAAATCTCCTCGGGGGATGATCTCTCGTTTGGCGCCCCAGGTGCGCCCTGTTACGTTGCGGTCCGCGTTAGTGATGTTGATGGCGCGCCAATTCCCGGAGCACGGATAGACGTGTGGGGAGCCGACGAAGAGGGGCGCTATGACGTCCAATACGAAGGTGATGTCAACGCCAATCGGGCCTTTCTCCATGCGGACGAGGAAGGTAGGGCATGCTTCTGGACGGTACTGCCTACGGCGTATTCGATTCCCACCGATGGTCCAGTGGGTGCACTGCTCAAGGCAGCGAATCGCTCTCCGATGCGGCCCGCACATCTGCACTTCAAGATCGACGCGCCAGGATATTCTCCGTTGATCACCCACATCTTCGTAGATGGTGATCGCTATCTGGGCATGGACGCCGTCTTCGGGGTGCGTCCCAGCCTGGTCGAACATTTTCATGAGCATGTCCCAGGTGAGGTGTCACCAGACGGTCGGGAGATGGAAGTCACATGGTGGTCATTCGAGCGGAGCTTCACCCTTGGTCGGGTGTAGTGGCCTGATGTCATGGGTTTCAGTAGGTTCGTAAGGTAGCTGGGAAGTGGGGGAATTGATGGCAGAAACGTTCTCGCCTGAGGTGGAAACCGATGTGCTCGTCGTTGGGAGCGGACCCGCGGGCGCGTCGTCCGCACTGTTCTTGGCAACGTATGGCATCGATCATCTGGTGATCACCAAGTATCGCTGGACTGCGAACACTCCTCGATCGCACATCACCAATCAGCGCACGGTCGAGATCTTTCGCGATATGGGGATCGAGCCGGACATCATGGCCAAGGCGACGCCCCATCACCTCATGGGCGATACCGTGTTCTGCACCTCGATTGCGGGGGATGAGATCGGTAGGGTGCGCACTTGGGGAACCCACCCCCTCCGTGAGGGCGAGTACCGCGCAGCTTCGCCAAGTTGGAACTGCGATCTTCCTCAGAACCTCCTGGAACCGATCCTGCTTGATCATGCCGCAAGCCGTGGCTCTCGCATTCGATTTGATACCGAGTACCTCGCACTGTCGGAAGGACCGGACTACGTCGACGTCGAGGTGCGTGACCGGGTGGCCGACCGGACCTACGTCATTCGGGCCAAGTACGTCATCGGCGCCGATGGAGGTCGTTCTACCGTTGCTCGTGACATCGGGCTCCCCATGGAGGGTCAGATGGATCTTGCGGGCTCTATGAATATCGTGTTCGAGGCGGACCTTTCCAAGTACGTTGCCCACCGCCCGAGCGTCCTGTACTGGGTGCTACAGCCGGGTGCCGAAATCGGAGGCATTGGCCTCGGGCTCGTCCGCATGGTCCGCCCGTGGCACCGCTGGCTTATCGTCTGGGGTTACGACATCGACCAACCACCGCCCTCGGTCGATGACGAGTTCGCCATTGGCGTGGTACGCAAGCTGGTTGGCGACCCCGATCTCGAGGTGCGCATCGACTCGTACTCGTTGTGGGGCAACAACAAGATGTATGCGACCTCCTATCGCCGGGGCAGGGTGTTCTGCATGGGAGATGCAACCCATCGCCATCCACCCTCCAACGGACTCGGGTCGAACACTTCGATCCAGGACGCTTACAACCTTGCCTGGAAGCTCTCATACGTGCTCAAGGGCTATGCCGCTGCGTCGTTGCTCGACTCGTACGATCCTGAGCGCTCACCGGTCGGCAAACAGATCGTGCTCCGTGCGAACAAGAGCATCGAGGAGTTCGGTCCGATCTTTGCCGCACTCGGACTTGAAGGACAATCAGACCCAGCGGAAATGAACGATCGCATCGCGGCGCGCGGTGACGACACTCCTGAGGGAAAATCCCGACGGGAGGCGCTACGCAAGGCGCTCGAACTCAAGGACTACGAGTTCAATGCGCACGGCGTCGAGATGGGGCAGCGCTACAGCTCGAGCGCGGTGGTTTCCGATGGAACCCCTGAGCCTGCATATGTCCGTGATCCAGAGCTCTACTACCATCCGACCACCTGGCCAGGTGCGCGGCTCCCTCACGTGTGGCTCGGGAGCGGTGGTATCAAGTTCAGCACGCTCGACTTAGTTGGTCACGGGGAGTTCACGCTTCTCACTGGAATCGCCGGCCAAGCCTGGGCTGATGCCTTCGATCGTGCGGTGGAATCACTTGGCATTCCAGGATCATCGCATGTAATCGGCCCAGGAAGGACCTTCATCGATCTGTATAAGGATTGGGCACGGGCACGCGAGGTGGATGAGTCTGGGTGTGTGATCACACGACCCGATGGGTATGTGGCGTTTCGCGCGATGGAGCTCGTGGAGGATCCCGAGGCTGTGCTGCGTCACGTACTGGGTTCTATCCTCGGCAGGGAAGCACCTTAGATACAGAGGACACACTAGTACGAAATACGTACTAGTGTGAACCCATGTATGCACGTCGAATCGGAGTAGCTCGCAAGGATCCTGGTCTTTACATCATGGTGGCTCTTGCGGAAGGTCCTCTTCACGGATACGCCATGCGCAAGGCCATTGCCGAGTTTGCAGGTGTCGAACTGGGTCCAGGAAGCCTCTATGGTGCGCTCAGCCGTCTTGAGGATCTCGGGTATGTGGTGGCACTCGATTCAGATAACCCCCGTCGACGACCCTATCGATTGACTGCGCTTGGTGCCGATGCGCTCCGAAGTGAGATTCGAGAGATGGAGGTGCTCTCGAGCGAACTTCGTCGGCGTGCTCCTTCACTGTTGTCCTCGAACTGAGGAGGACCCATGCCGAAGTGGCTTCGATGGTTGTTCGTGGTGGTGCCTGCTCACGTGCGCGCTCGCTATGGCGAAGAGTTGATCTACGACATCGAGGAGCTACATGGTGAGGGTGTCTCAATTATCTGGATCGCATCTGACCTCGTGCGAATGGGAGTGATGCTCCGTATCCGAGCACTGCTTGGCGCTTCCGGGCGTGCGCCGAGGTTGCGCCTGCGACATGGAATTTCCATGGCGCTCTGGTCTGGTCTCCTTGTGGTCCTTGGAGGCATTGGATTTCAACGCAATACCGAGCACTGGGCCAATGGGTACGTAGGGAGTATGGTGCTCACTCCACGGGTGCTCTATGGCGCGACCGCGATCTTTGGGGCAGGACTCCTTCTCGGGGCGATATTCGTAGGTCTGATCGTGCTCCCGAGTGCCGTACGTCAACTCCCGATTCTCATCAGACCTATTGGACTTGGTGAACCGGTGCTCGCGACTGCGCAGCTCATCACGGTGGTGGGTCTTGTTCTGGGTCGCGGCGAGTGGGTGCACCTATTGGGAGGAAGATCGGTTGAGAGTCTCACTCTCCTCGGGGCGATCTTCGTCGTCCTGATCACCGGATTGCTTCTGACCGTGACTCACACCGCATGGAGAGTACTCAAGGTGATCTCACTCCCCGATGGAGTGCTCTGGTGGGTAGGCGTGGCCGCAACCCTCACGGGAGTGTTTGAAGCGCCCCGGGTTTGATGCACACCTTCTTTAGAGGGAAGGATGGCATCA
>JBMFXL010000146.1:0-643 GCA_049964275.1 Acidimicrobiales bacterium
ACCCCCCTTGACTATTACATCATCCACCATGGAACATGTCAAGCAAATTGAAAAATTGACTGGGCATCCAACTGTGTCGCAAGGAGACATTGAGTGCCCCTGTATTTTATGTCTCGTCTAGCTATGGGCGAAGCGAGTACAGCTGGATTGAGAGCGTCGACCGCACTAAGGGTGAGAATTCTCGCCTGCGATGTAAGCGATGACCTTAGTGGGTAAGCCAATCGACTTCAGGCACGCTGCTAGCGCAAATGATCATGTCAGCGATTACAACGAAGACGTAATGATCGTAATAGGCGTTAGCACGCCAATGCCTTAGCTGCGCCGTTGACGAAGCGAACTGAGGCGACCCGGAGAAAGGAGACACCCGCGAAGCCCACCTTCGATGCTGCCGAACCGAGACCATCTTGGAAGCAACTAGAAGGACTTTCGACCTTGAGTTCAAGACCGAGGCAGCCCATTCGGGCATCGATTCCGCAAGGATTGTTGTTGAGGTCACGAGAGAGCTCTCGATCACTCAGGATTCGCTCTACTTGTGTGTTCGTCACGAGTGAAGCCGCTTATATGCAACGTTGTCACCGAGTGAAGAACCCCTCACTCCATGCGAACGTTAGGAGATCATTCGTCTTCGACCTGATCTGTCTGA
>JBMFXL010000146.1:653-4938 GCA_049964275.1 Acidimicrobiales bacterium
GGATGAGCCTCCATCAAACCCAGGCCGAATCAGTCTGAGCTGCGCAAAGCCAATAAGTTCGTAGGAAATGCAGCGGCATAACGACGCTTGCGACGCCACCAAGCAAGAGAGATTTGCATCAGCGGAAGCGGAGTCTGCGAACTTTGAGATCTGTAGCATGAAGAGGTTACTACACGTCTCCCAGGGTGGATAGTACCGTTAGCTGTTGTAGGTAGAACACCAATCGGTCGCCGAACAGCGCAGCAGGGACCTCTCGGTCTTGATCCGGGTAGCCCACAGAGAGTCCAACGGACCTTACGGTACCCACTAGGATCACCGCCGAGTTGCAGGACCTGGACGACGCCGTCAGCCACCACAGCGTCGCAGCTCGCATGAGAAAGTTCGGGATAGAAGACATCTCTCCCGGCGCTCTAAGGTAGTGGCGATGACGTTCGAGGATGGTCGTCGAGGGATTCGACGACCATCCGAGTGGCCCTTCACGTACATAGGGTGCATAATTGCCTGGGCGAATTCAACCGATTGTCGCAACACCCCATGACGACGGAGGTGTTCGGTGGTTCGTCGACAACAAGCAGCAGATCGAGCAAAGCGGAAGAAGATGAGATCGCCGGGACATCCGCCGCTCCCGCGCGAAGTCGAGAGGCTGTTTTGGATCGAGATCGCCAAAGGTCTCATTCCCGGCGCTGCGGCCATCGCTGTCGGCTCGTCTCAGCCAGTCGGGCAACGCTGGTTCCATAATGCTGGTGGAATGCCACCATTCAGTCTTGAACCACTGTCGGGCCGTTACCTGTCATTTCACGAGCGCGAGGAGATCGCTCTGCTGAGAGCGCAGGGAGCGGGAGTGCGACAGATTGCCCGCATCATTGGTCGTGACTCGTCAACAGTCTCTCGAGAGCTGCGGCGCAACCAGGCCACGCGCACGGACAGCTCTGGCTACCGAGCGTCGGTCGCCCAGTGGAAAGCCGAGCTAGCGGCGAAACGCCCCAAGCCGGCAAAGCTGGTGACGAATCTTCAACTACGCGCCTACGTCGAAGAGAGGCTGTCGGGCCAGATCAGGCGGCCCGACGGAAGGATCGTCACTGGACCACCACCCCCGAGCTTTAATGGCAAAAACAAACCCCACCGCAAACACCGCGCGTGGATGCGAGCCTGGAGTCCCGAGCAGATATCCCAGCGCCTCAAGCTCGATTTCCCCCATGATGAAAGCATGCGAATCAGTCATGAGGCCATCTATCAGGCACTCTACATCGAGGGTCGCGGCGCGCTCAAGCGCGAACTCGTCTGGTGTCTTCGCACGGGCCGCGCACTGCGCGCCCCACGCGAACGTTCTCGACGTGTGATGTGGGCCCACGTCACGCCCGAGACATTGATTAGCGAACGTCCCGCCGAGATTGAGGATCGGGCGGTGCCCGGGCACTGGGAGGGTGACCTACTCATTGGTCTCGAACACTCGGCCGTGGGCACGGTCGTGGAACGCACGACGCGCTTCACCATGCTGGTGCACTTGCCTCGCGAAGAGGGCTACCGGCATAAGGAGACTCCAAAGCACGGTCCTGCCCTTGCTGGCTACGGTGCGCTCACGATGAAGAACGCACTCACCAACACCATGTCCACCTTGCCCGCGGAGTTGGCGCGTTCACTGACTTGGGACCGCGGCAAGGAGATGTCCGCGCACGCGCAGTTCAAAGTGGAGACCGGAATCCCGGTGTTCTTTGCCGATCCCAGCAGCCCCTGGCAGCGTGGCACCAACGAGAACACGAACGGACTGCTTCGTCAATACTTTCCCAAAGGCACCGACCTCTCGTGTTGGTCGGCCGAAGACCTCGAGGCCGTGGCTCACGCCCTCAACACGCGACCCCGAAAAACTCTCGGATGGAAGACGCCAGCGGAAGCCTTCGACGAGCACCTACAATCACTTCAACAAGCAGGTGTTGCTTCCACCGGTTGAACCTGGTCTGTTCTTGTCATCGACCAATCCTCTCCAGAGAATCGGCCTCCGAGAACACCAGCGCAGTTCGCCTATGGGTGTCAAGAGAGATAGGTCACACTCCAGATCAATCGGGTGGCGAGTGAGTTGCCCTGTTTGAGCCGCGGAGGACGAGCGCCTATCAACGAGCATTACGACTTCCGGCACTCCTAGAACTCGGCGACCCCGTCGCCCATGTCGCCATCTCCTATCGCATCATGGAACGGTCCAGGCAGTACTATCGCACCCAGATCAGAATGTCGCAGAAGAGCTCTTGGACGACCTCATCATCTGCGCCATCCGAGTTCGAAGCGGGATTGGGAGAGCGCATTCGGCCACCATGCATGCCCACGTCCCGCCACGGCGAGCCATACCGATCGTGTCAGTAGGCGATCGGTACCCGCCCCGAAATCGTGAAGCATTGACCCGCTCATTGGCGGCCTGGGAGCATGGAAAGCGCCTTGGATCGCTGAGCGACAAGCTCGTCGTAGGTCCCATCGCGTTCAGCCCAGCGGTGCATATGAACGCCCTTCACGAGAATTTCGCGCGGGGTCGGGTTGATCGTGAGGAGATCTATGACCTCGGTGGTGAACTCGGAGAGATCGAGTGCGTGCGGATTGCCAGGACCGAAGTCGGTGGCGACCGCTGGTGGCACCAGTTCGGTGACCTCAACGCCGGTGCCTTCAAGCTGAGCACGGAGCGCCTCGGTGTAGGCGTGGATGCCAGCCTTGGAGGCTCCGTAGCTGGCCATCAGAGGGAACGGGAGGAACCCAATGCCGGAGGAGACGGTAACGATCGTGCTGCGCCCACCGGCGATCAGGTGCGGGGTGAACGCGTCGATCACGCGGATCGTGCCGAGCAAGTTGGTCTCGATGGTCGCCTGCGCGGTCGAAAAGTGGGCTGGGTCACGTAGGTCCTCAGGAATGCCAATCCCCGCCATCGCGATCAGCACGTCGAGGCCGGGGTGGTCCCGAAGGATCGTGTCGCGGGCATTGTCAACGCTCGACTGGTCGGTCACGTCGATCGGAACGATGGCAAACCCTTCGGTCGCCAGCTGCTCGAGCCGTTCTGTACGTCGCCCGCCGATGATGACGGTGCTACCGGCAGCGGCGAAGCGTCGGGCGAGCTCGAGTCCGATTCCAGAAGTCGCTCCGGCGATGAATACTGTGCGCTTGGTGATGTCCATGCCAAGAATCTAAACACGCAATCCAGGTCGAACAAGAGCCCTGTTGTTCCGGGGTCCTGACAGGACCTCTCTCAGAGATCGGCACCACACTAGGATCAACCAACGTGAGCGAGACCGAACAAGGAAACCGCCTAGGCGATTACCTCCGTGCACGTCGTGGGCTGGTCACCCCTAGACAGGCAGGGATACCGAGCACCGCGAACCGTCGAGTAACCGGGCTACGCCGCGAGGAGGTAGCGATGCTGGCTGGGATCAGCGCCGACTACTACCTACGCCTGGAGCGTGGCCGCGACCGGAACCCTTCGATTCAGGTCCTGGAATCACTCGCAAGGGTGCTACAGCTCGATGACTTGGAGACTGAGTACCTGATCGGCCTGGCCGCTGTACATCCAAAGTCACGGCCCCGACATAAGCCCGAGCGGTTACCAGCACGGGCACATCAACTCCTGGCGGGCATTAATTTGCCGGCATTCATTGAGGGCCGTGCATTCGACGTACTGGCATCGAACGATCTCGCCCGCGCGCTCTCCCCACGACTCACTCCGGGACACAACCGTCTGCGCTCACTACTGCTCGACCCAGAGGAGCGAGCGTTTCAAGAGGATTGGGAACGCGCAGTCGACCACTTCGTCGCCGCGTTCCGCAAGTCCGTCGCGGACGACACCAGCGACCCACGGTTCGTCGAACTTGTCGGAGAGCTGTCGCTGTCAAGCGCGCGGTTCCGCTCACTTTGGGCACGCCACGACGTCCGTCCACTGGATGGCGGTACAACAACGGTCAACCATCCCATCGTCGGGCAGATGCGTTTGCACCGAGACAAACTCCCCTTCGGGGATCTCCTCCTGGTGCTCTATTACCCCGAGCAAGGCAGTGAAAGCGACCAGAAGCTTCGGCTACTCGCCTCCACAGCCATCACAGCGGACTCCAGGCACACGAGCGTGACGCATACCCTGCCGACGCAGATCGTTACATCTCATAGGTAGATCCAGTCGATCCGGCACGGGAAGGGTCGCTGTGAGCTTTACCCAAGACGGCGACGTCACCTTCCACATTTACCCCAACAAACTTCCTTTGGGCAGAGGTCGCAGCGTGCAGGCGCTGCAGACTGGATAGGACATGAGGTGTGACACGCT
>JBMFXL010000147.1:0-4927 GCA_049964275.1 Acidimicrobiales bacterium
GAGTGTACGCCGTAGACACGAGCTTCGTAGTTCGCCGTCGCCACTACCCCGCGTCGGCCATTTCCTCCCACAATGACCGGGACACCCCTAAGTGACGGGTCGTCAAGGACTTCAACTGCGGCAAAGAAGCAATCGAGGTCGGCGTGAATGAATGCCGGAGCGCTCCCCCACGCCACATCATCACTCACTGGAACTCACCGCATGGGTGCGCGTGACACGAAGGGGTTCGCCACCGAGCCGCAACACTTTGGAGGTCCAGGAGCCATTCATTCGCTGTGCACACCGAGACCCTAAGCGCGCCAGATTGTCCGACTCTACATCGCACGCGTACCCCTGTAGCCCTACGTCGATCGACCTGCCTTGGACCATCTCTAACTTAGACCAGCGACCGCCCAAGATGGCTCCGATCGGGAATGGCTCCATACATCGCACATCGACGGACGCCTTCACAATCCTCAACCCGACGGTCGGTAGACTCTGGCACTCTCCAAGCTGATGCTCGGCAGCTCGCCCCATCGTCTCGCACTGCCGAGAGGAACTCAAGGAGATATCAATTACCGGGAAGCCCGCCCATCACGACGGTTGCCAAAGTAGCGGGTTGCTCCCACGGTACGCCTTACTTCCTCGACGAACGGCGGATCCTGCACTTAGTCGCAACCACCCGTATGTCTCGATGAAGGTACTCTCCATTCTCAGGAGACGAGCGACGCCTTCGAATAGCCCGCAACCACCTTGTACTGGTCAGAAATCTGTTGGAGTTCCTCATTCGAGATGAACTTCGAAAGCTCGTCGAAGGGCTGATCGCCCGTCCGTTCGTAGACCACCCGCAGGATGGCATCAGGAGGGTTCGTCCTATTGGTGAGCACCACGTTGGAGGTAGCGGCAAGTCGCTCATTCTCGTAGGCGACGAGCGCGTCAGCCCAGTTGGATGTGGCAACGAGATGCCGGCGCAGCGCGCGAGCGTCAAGAATTGCCTGTCCGGCGCCGTTAGAGCCACGAGGGACCATGGGGTGCGCAGCATCACCCAGCAGGGTGAGCCGTCCATCAGTCCAAAACGGCAGCGGGTCCTGATCCACCATTGGGAACTCGAGCACACGCTCCGTGGAGCGAATAAGAGAAGCGACATCCAGCCAGTCGAACTGCCAGTCGGCAAATGATTGGATGAAGTCCTCCACCTCTCCAGGTCGATTCCAGTCTCGGGAACGGTAGTGAGGAGTCTCCACCTCTGCCACCCAGTTGATCAGTTGCTTGCCCTCACTGTCCGGAGGTGTGATGGGATAGATCACCATCTTGCCAGTCGTAAGCCAACCAGCCCGGATCATCGAGGCGCCGTCGAGGACCTGATCCCACATGGTGACGCCACGCCACATGTTGACGCCTGAGTATCGAGGGGCACCCTCACCAGGGTGAAGCTGCTTTCGAAGTACCGAATGAATGCCGTCGCATGCGACCGCGATCTCACCTCGCCATTCAGGACGACCATCAGCAAACTGAAGGGTCACACCTTCGTCATCCTGGGCTGCGCCTACCACTCGATATCCAGTGTTCACCTCGCCGATCCGCGCGCGCACGGCGTCGTAGAGCACACGTTGAAGCTTTCCACGGTGCACTGAATACTGAGGGTTGGCATATCCCGCATGCTTTCCGAGGGGTTCTGAGAACACAAGTTGTCCGAAGCGGTTGTAGAACACTGCGTTCGTGGTCAATACCGCAATGTCTGACATCGCATCTTCGAGGCCCAACTCATAGAGGATTTTTGATGCATGGGGCAAGATATTGATCCCCACCCCGAGCTCATTGATTTCTGGTGCTGCCTCAAAGAGATCGACGGCGATTCCTGCATCATGCAGTTCAAGCGCAAGCGTCAGACCTGCGATACCCGCCCCGACTATTCCTACACGCCGTTCCGGCACGTCACATCCTCTTTTCTATTCACCCTAAAACCACGGCTTAAGCACTGGATTCACTCGATCAAATTCCAGCCCTTGGCCACTGCTCCGTCCAGACAGCCACGCAACCACCGCGCTCAAAGTCCCCGAAACAACACCTTCTGGGGCATTTGCGCTGGCCCTCGAATCCCCGAGGTCAGTGAGTCGAATCTCTACCCCGGTTGGCTCGGCTCTACTCGAAAGTGTGAGTACGAGCTCATCAAGGAGTTCGATGAGGTAGCCACGGGGCAACTCATCAAAGCCAGCACCGAGATCAAGGTCAACGCCGTGGATCCAAAGCTCCTTTGCCCTCATCACGGCTACCTCCCGGACGGGCACTTCCCTTCCTCTCGCCGTGCGGACGGTGAACTCCAGCAGCCCTCCGGCACTGAGTCTGTCCAATTGCTCGCGGAGCACGCTGGCCGTGGTGTTGAATCGCTCCCGCTGGCGATCCTCGGACATCGCGGCGTACTCGTCAATGCCGCGCTGGCGATCCTCCGGCGATGCGTACATAGGGCACTCCTCTCCGGAGATCGCCCAGTTACATAGATTGGTGAGCGCCATCGCGTTACGAGTGACATGGGCAATGAGCACTCGACGGCTCCAGCCGTCCAACACACTCGGTCCGTCATAGTTCTCAGCATTTACCCGGTCCAATTGATCAGAGAAAAATGCGGTTCCCCCATCAACCCGAGCGACCGCAACCTCCCAGGTCACGCCAGCAAGAGACATCGCGTCCCCTAGAGCTTGCGCACACGAGCGAGCCCGAGTGCCTCAAGAACAGGCGTATCTGACACCGCAAAGAAGTCAGCGCCGTCCACAGAGCTCAGCCCAAAGGGTGCCCAGCTCGGGACCACGAAACAATCTCCCTGCGCAAGCTGGTACTCCTCACCAGCAATCGTCACGATCGCACTTCCTTGGAAGGTGACCCACAGCGAGGAACCCGTCGACTGTCGGAGGGGCATGTGCCCGCCTTTGCCGAGACGATGCATTGCGCAACGCATCGTTGGCATGACGTCGCGTCCGGTCGTGGGGTCGGCGAAACGAAGCGCTGCATGACCGTCGTTCGCTACCTTCATCATGCTGGTCAGGGCGCGATCAGTCTCCGCCCAGCGATACGCGAGGAGCGGTGAATATGCCGGCGCCTGCTCATCAGCATCGAGAGGCACCAGTCCCGCACCACCTCCGTATCGAAGCTCTGAACCAGAGACCTCATCGACAGCGCGATTGGTCATAAAGTCCGGACCGTCCTCGTAATAGAGCGCATCGAGTGATCGAACGAGTGGCAGATCGAGAGCGTCGAACCACATCATGGGCTGCTCAAAAGGATTGTGATGCTCATGCCACGTCCAACTCGGAGTGAGCACGAGATCGCCTGGGTGCATGGCCACCGGGTCTCCGTTAACGAGTGTCCATACTCCGCTGCCCTCCATCACAAAACGCAGTGCAGCTGGGGAGTGGCGATGCGCCGGCGCTACCTCTTGAGGCCCAAGGTACTGGATCGCACCCCAGAGCGTCGACGAGGCGTAAGGGAGTCCGTCAAGACCCGGATTCGTCAGTGACAGCACGCGGCGGTCGCCGCCTCGGTCGATCGGAATCAGCTCACCAGATCGTTGCGCAAGCGCCTTGATCCGCTCCCACTTCCACACGAACGGAACGTCCCGGATGGGCGGCTCGTCGAGCATGAGCCCCTTCTGCGTCCAGAGTGGCTGAAGGTCAGCTGCCGCAACCTCTTCGTAGAATGCGTCGACCTCAGCCTTGCGATCCATATCGTCTGGTGCAACGAACTTCTTCGTCGTCATTGATGCATCTCCTTCGCCTTATTCGTACGTCTCGTGCGCACAATGCGCCTATCGATTTTCATTCGGAGGTGGTGGAGGAACCGGACCCCGGTTCGCCCCACGGGTTGGGGATGCAACCGCTCCGTCGGCGGTCACATGCACTCGCAATGGAAGCATGCCATCGAGTTCCACCACGATCTCATCGCCGGCCTGAATCGGACCAACACCTGCAGGAGTCCCGGTCGTCACGATGTCGCCGGGCTCGAGCGTCATCACCGACGACGCATAGGCAACCAACTCAGGTACACCCCAGATCAAGTCCGCAATCTTGGCGTGCTGGCGCTCGTGGCCATTGACCGAACACCGAAGCGTGATGCTTCGGTAATCTCCGATTTCGTCCTTGGTGACGATCTCCGGTCCAATGGGAGTAAAGGTGTCGAACGACTTCCTGGTCGAACGATCTTCACCTCCGCGCATCGTAATATCAAGAAGCGGTAGGTATCCAAAGATCACGTCGTCGACCTCGTGGACTGCAATCTTCGAAGCACGTCGGCCGATGACTACGGCGAGCTCTCCCTCTTGATCGAAGCGACGATCATGGTAAGGGAGGACTACCGTTCCCTCATGACCGATCACTGACGACGGGGCTTTGAGGAACACTCCGAGTGCGTCGATATGAGCGTCTTGGCTCATCTCGTCCATGTGATCGATATAGTTCACCGGCGCAGCGATCACCTTGGTCGGGTCGGGAACCACCGGTGAAAGTGTGAGCTCCTCGAGTGGATACGTGACCGCCGACGAATCCGCCGCCTTATCGGCCAAGCGCGGTGCAATCACGTCCCAATGCTCAATCACTTGCCGCATGAGCGAGATCGGAAGAGAAGTATCTAGAGGCGCGACTTCGGTCACGTCGACAAGTTCGCGATCGTTGATCAACACACCGAGCCGGGATCTGCCCTCACGCTGAAAAGAGGTCAGCCTCATTGCGCCGCTCCAATCGGCTCCCCGACGCCAAAGCGACGGAAGCTCTCGAGCAGGGACACCCTGCGAAGGAAGTTCCGTTGCGCGTCTGGATCGAAGTTCAGTGCACGCATCTCCTCGATATTGCGCTTGCGAAGTTCAGGGTCACGCTCTGCAAGGCGCTTGGTGTTCCTATCCGTGTCTGCTTGGACGTACTCGAGCGCGACACGACGACGATAGAACTCATACGCAGCTAGC
>JBMFXL010000148.1:0-4901 GCA_049964275.1 Acidimicrobiales bacterium
ACAGGCCCCGATCCAAGGCCCCGAGGATCCGCCATGTCGAGTTGTGCTATCGGAACGCTGACTTGAGCTTCGAGAACAGGCCGTGGGAGTTGGGGTCGGTGATCGATTCACCTCGTAGCTCGGCCAGCTGGGTCAGCAACGTGACCTCTTCCGCCGAGAGATCCCGCGGCGTCTCGACCACAAGTTCGACGAGAAGATCTCCTCGTCCTCGACCCCCAAGATGAGGTACGCCTCGATTGCGAAGTCGGACGACCTTGCCGTGTTGGGTTCCCGGCGGGACTTCGATGTCGATCACGTCTTCAAGGGTCTCAAAGGCGATCGTCGTCCCAAGGGCCGCCTGAGCAAACGAGATCGGAACCTGCGCATGGAGATCGTTTCCAAGCCGATCGAATCGCTCAGAAGGAGACACGCTCACATGAACAAAGAGGTTCCCCGGATAGCCGCCACGTGGCCCAGCAGGCCCGCGTCCGGTCAGGCGAAGAATGGACCCATCGTCTACACCAGGTTGGATGTCGACTCGGTATTTGCGTTCCTCGGTACGTCGACCCTCCCCACGGCAGTCTTGACATGGCGTGGTGATGATGTTGCCCTCGCCATGACATCGATCGCAAGGAGCAGTCGTCATCATCCGACCAAGCAGCGTCTGGCTCACTCGTCGAACCTGCCCGGACCCACCACAGCTCTGACAGACCGAGGGGACGGTTCCGGGTTTACAGCCGCTGCCCGCACAGGTCGAGCAGGTCACAGGAATTCGAATCGAAATCTCTTTCTCGGCACCGAAGACGGCCTCTTCGAAGGTGAGATTCAGTCGAATCTCCATATCTTCGCCCTGACGCGCGGATCGTCCCGACCCACGAGGTGCATTTCCGAATGCCTGCCCGAAGATATTTTCGAAAATATCGCCGAAATTAGGCGCCCCAAAGAAGTCGCCTCCAGGACCACCCGGTCCACCACGCGCTCCGACATCCCCGTACATGTCATACTGACGACGACGTTCAGGGTCACGCAAGACCTCATACGCCTTGGAGATCTCCTTGAAACGCTCCTCTGCCTGCGGATCACCATTGGTGTCCGGATGAAGTTCACGCGCGAGACGTCGATAGGAGCGCTTGATCTCGTCTTCGGACGCGCTTCGAGAGACTCCCAAAAGCTCGTAATAGTCGGCCAATGCTACCCCTCGCTCAAAGTTCTGCCTAGTCCAGTCGACACTTGCTGCACCGCAGCGAGCGCGAGCGGATAATTCATCCTGGTTGGACCAAGGACACCAATTGCTCCCACGGTCTGACCATCGACCTCATACGGCGCAATGACGAGCGCACAGTCAACCAGAGACTGGAGCCCATTCTCGTTTCCGATCGAGACATTGTCGCCGCGGCGAAGAATATCCCTCATCAGAGAGACCACCAGGATCTGTTGCTCGAGCGCTTCGAGAATCATGCCAACCTTGTCGACTGCGGCAAACGCGCCTGCGACACGCGAAGCCTCGTTGACCACGAGGTCACCCTCGACGCTCGAGTCGATACGCTCGATCGCGCGAAATCCCGCTTCAAAGAGTCGCGAAACGATTAGCTCTTCGTCCGACTCACCGAACTCATTACCTGAGCCGCCACGTACGTGCGCCAGAAGCCGTTGCGAGACCTCCTGGAGGCGTGGATCGTTCTCTTCGAATCCCTCAAAGTGAAAATCAAAGAGTTCCTTGTAGATGGCACCATTTGAGATCACCACGATTACCATGCCGAGTTCTTCCGTGAGGGCGAGCACCTGAACGTGCTTAATCGGTGCGGCCTTCGACGGCGGAGTGATCAGCACCGACGTGCAACTCGTCAACGCCGTCAGGATCTTCGATGTCTCATGTAACAGCTCCTCGATACGGGCGTTGGTGTGCTCAAAGAAGTCGCTCACCATGTGAGAAGACGCCTGGTCAAGGGCGGGGTTCTTGGAGAATCGATCGACATAGAAACGATAGCCACGGTCAGTGGGCACCCGACCCGCACTCACATGGGGCTGCACCAGCAATCCCTCGTGCTCAAGACTGGCCATGTCGTTGCGAATGGTCGCAGAGGATGCCTCGATCGACGAAGATTGGAGGACTTGATTCGAGCCAACCGGCTCGGCCGACCGTACGTACTCGTCGACAACGACCCTAAGTACCTTTGCCCGACGTGCATCAGCGGTTTCAGCCATCTCCCACCTCCTCCGAACAAAAATGCCTAGTCTCTTGAGTTTAACGGCTCAGAGAAGAAGTAAGGAGGCTTCATTCGCACTCTCAGGTCTCGAGTGCTAATCCCCTGACGGCTGATAGACACCTCGGCGAAGACGCAGGTAAATCCGAGCCACATCGAACGCGATCCGCACGATGGAGCGCAGTCGAATGGTCGAACCAGTTCGCTTGCGAATCTCGACGGGAAGCTCAACGATTCGCAGCTCCCCTGTTTGGCACAGCGCAACGAAGAGCTCCACATCAACCGCAAAACCCCGCTCCGACATGCGTCCAAGCACGGATTTCACAAGATCAGCCCTCACAAACTTGATCCCGGTTTGAGTGTCATGAACCCGAAGTCCAAACAGGACGCGTGTCAGCAATCGAAAGCCCACGGAGTAGAGCCGGCGGACCAATGTGGCCTCGATGTGGGAGTCGGGGTGGGACTTCGAGCCCGAGATGACATCGGCCTCCCCCTCGGCGATCACGCGGAGAAACGCCTGAATCGACCTTGGAGCGATGTCGCCATCGGAGTCCATGAATCCGATATAGCTCCCTCGGCTCAACGCAAAGCCCTGGCGAATGGCCTCCCCCTTACCCGCATTGTTCACCAAATGGAGCGTACGAACTCGCGGATCCTCTACGTCATCGAGCGTCTTCTCTGAACCATCGGTTGAGCCATCATGTACGACGATCACTTCGACGCCCTCACCTAGCGAGTCCACCTCATCAAGCAGCTCGAACAGCGTTCGGCGTAAGGCATCTCCGGTGTTATACGAAGGCAGCACGATGCTCAACGTAGGCACAGGCATCTCCCGACCAGGGAACTCGGCCCGCTCACGCATGTCAATCTGCTGCGCCACGACCAATCCCCTCTCTGCAGGCGGTCTCCGCACTGCGCCGGAATGTACACCTCTATGTCCTATCGGTCGAAAGTTAAAGTTTCGTTACGACATTCTCGCGGGTGGCGCAACGCACGAGTGTCGTTTTGCCCTCCCCAATTCGCACTAAGCTCGTAGGAGTAATTAGGTTCTGTTGCACGAATTGAAAAGTCGGTCAAGCGGACTGTCGACGTGGAGGTGCTGGTGTTCGCAACGTTCGCGATCTTCCTGAGGGAAGGTATCGAAGCGTCCATGATCATCTCGGTACTTCTCGCATACCTGAAGAAATCCGGAGAAGAAGACAAGATTCGGTATGTGATCGCCGGCGTCATCGCGGCGCTCGCCACCGCAGGTGTAATCGGCACGGTCCTCTACCTTACGGTCCATACCTACGCCGGCACCAGGCTCCAGACCATCATTGAGACCATACTGTTCCTCATTGCGATCGTGGTGCTCACCTACATGACCTTCTGGATGACTGCGCACGCCCGTGAGATTCCCTCCAGCCTGCGTGCTCGTGCCGAAAGCGCCATGGGGGAGAACTCGCGACGTGAGCGAGGCGCACTCTTCTTCATCGCGTACCAATCCGTCGTTCGAGAGGGCATGGAGGCGATGGTATTCACCCTCGCACTCGTCTTTGCCAACGGTGCCCGCTCCTCCGTCATCGGTGCGGCTGGGGGGATCGGCGCATCTCTCATCTTCGCCTACGCGGTCTACCATCTCGGAAAGCGAATCAACATGGCCCGCGCATTTAGGGTCCTTGGAGTAGCGCTCATGGTGTTCGCGGCTGCGCTCGTGGTGGATGCCGTAGAGAATCTGCAAGCGCTTGGGTGGCTCCCCTTCCTGACCCATCCACTCTGGAATACCACCGCCCTCCTGAGCGAGAACTCCAATCTTGGAGATGTGGCGCACTCTCTTCTCGGGTACGCGGCGCAACCCACGCCACTTGAAGTCACGGCATGGCTTGCCTATCTTTCTGTCGCCGTCGTGGTCTTCCTCACGATCACACGCCGTCGTCCGGCTCGCACCCGCGCTCAGTCGTAGCGCTGGAAGTCCCTGAACGCCCGTGCGTTTCCATCGCAGGCGGTAGTTCCTTCATGCATTCTTGAGCTCCTCGTAGGCTTCGAGTGCGATCTGTCGTTCAACATCGTGGTCGACTATTCGAGCTGGATACGCTGCGGTGCGCTCGAAAAGCCCCATAGGCGCGTCCCAAGGCGTATGGATCCACTCGCCCGAAAGTCCAGCGAGCTCAGGTACCCACCGTCGGACATAGTCACCGTCTGGATCGAATCGCTGCCCTTGCAGTGTTGGGTTGAAGACGCGGTAGTAGGGCGAGGCATCCGTCCCACACCCCGCAACCCACTGCCAACCGTGGACATTCGACGCGGTATCAGCGTCAGCCAGGGTTGCGGAGAAGTGTCGCATACCCCACCGCCAATCAAGATGGAGATCCTTGACCAAAAAGGAGGCGGTGATCATTCGCACTCGATTATGCATCCAGCCAGACTCTTTGAGCTGCCGCATTCCCGCATCGACGATGGGATATCCGGTCATTCCTGATCTCCATCGGTCAAAGTCGGCCTCCGCCTCCTCGCCTCGTCGAAAGGTCATGTTGACAAACTTGGCGTTGAGTGGCGCAACCACCGAGTCAGGTCGGTGATACAACACGTCTGCGTAGAACTCCCGCCAGCAGATCTCAGAGAGAAAGCTTCGGTCGCTCTCTGTAAGCTCCCGAACAATCTGACGCGGATGGATCGTGCCAAAGTGAAGATCAACCGAGAGCCGAGAGGTGGCATCGACTCCGGGGAAGTTCCGCAACT
>JBMFXL010000149.1:0-4894 GCA_049964275.1 Acidimicrobiales bacterium
TGAGGCGCCATAGCGACGAAAGAGCCAATACGAGACGAAGGGCGCGAAGAGGCCTATCGCGGCGCCGTTGAGCGCATTGGTGAGCCAGAGGCGGTAGACGAGACCGGCGCTGTTCCGTGGGAAGAACCCGCCTCGAGCAGTCTTGCGCTCCTCGGACGAGGCAAACTTCGGACGAGCAGGCTCTTTGAGAAGGAACCCCAGTGCGCCTGCAACGAACGCTGTGACTCCCGTGGCAAGGAACGAAAGGCGGAATACCGCCTCGGCATCGCCACGAGTGAGATGTCCCGAGACGGTTGCCGCAGCGATGAGACCTCCTATGAGCGCGCCGAAGGAAGACGTGAACGCGAGGCGGCCGAAGTTCTTGGTTCTGGCGGTCTCCGGCGCAGATGCAGTAAGGAGCGCTTGTTCGGCGGGCATGTAGGGACCGACGTTTCCACCGCCGGCTCCACCTCCACGCCCGAACGATCCGAGGATGCACGCGGCGACGACATAACCAGTACGGTCAGTCTGTACGCAGGTGAGTGCGGCGAGCGCGGTCAATAGAGGAAAGAGTACGAGAAAAGGCTTTCTACCGAAGCGATCCGCATAGGTCCCCACCATCGTCGAGAGCAGTGCGGAGCCAATCGCGACCGCTGCGAAGATCTCCCCCATCTGGGTGGCGGAGTATCCAAGCGTGCTCAGGTAGATCGGCAAGGTTACTCCCACAATGGCTCGGGAGGCGCTCATGGATGCCCGAGAGACAAGTAGGACCCTGACGTTGGAGATGCGAAGCCGAGGTATCCGCGAGGGCGTCGGGGTCACGCTTCCGACCAGCACGTGTCATCTTCGAGGGTGGCAGCGATCCGGCTGAGGGTGGTGATCATGGCGGCAACTTCCTCAGAGCCGAGTCCCGGCGTCATTGCAATTGCCTGCGCAAGTACGACTCGCCGAGTGTCGCGAAGGTGTGCCAGTCGGCCATACCCCTCATCGGTGAGCGTGAGCGTGACGACCCGTCGGTCATGTTCCGCGTGGGTGCGTTCCAAGAGTCCGCTCGCGACAAGCTGACCAATGAGGGTGCTCGTCGTGTTCGGAGCAAGTCCAAGCACCCGGGCGAGATCCCCAGAGCGCATGCCCGGCGTATCCCTACAGGCGATCAATACCTCGATTGCTGCTTGGGAAATTCGTTCAGCCATGAAGCGTTCTCGCCCCCGCTTGGCTGCCGTTCGTCGAAGCTGGCCGATGAGTCGTGAGAGTTCACGCGCCGCATCGTCATGGGTGTGTTCCGAAGAAGGTAGCTCCTGAGGCATCGAAATATAAGTTTATTCTGTAACAGAACTATCGTTGCCCTAGGGATGTGAGCGCCTTCCCACGACACATCACCTCGAACCCATGGCACGTCTTGGCGTAGAGAATCCGCCACCGCGAGGGCTGATCGTGTTCCCATGGGATTCCTTGGAGCGCCACCGAGATGACGGTGAGAGCCGTGAGGTCCTGGCCCAAGGGCTTGGGTTCCCGCGGAAGTACAATGAGTTCGCGAGTCGAATGCGACGGTGCTCGCTCTGACGGGAGGAACATGCGGGACGCGGTGATCTGTCTGCCTCTTCGGACGCCAGTCGGGCGATTTGGAGGTGCCCTGTCCGCGCTCTCCGTCGAAGAACTCGCAGCTCACATCGTCCGAGCGATCATCGAGCGGTCAGGGATCGATCCCGAGCGGGTCGATGACTGCATCTTCGGACAAGGCTATCCAGGGGGTGAGGCCCCCGCACTTGGGCGGATTGCCGCACTGAACGCGGGGCTGGGAATCGGGGTGCCAGGTTTTCAGGTCGATCGACGTTGTGGATCGGGGCTGCAGGCGATTCTCATCGGCGCGATGGAGGTCCAGACGGGGGTTGCAGACCTCGTGATCGCGGGTGGGGCGGAGTCGATGAGCAATGTGGAGCACTACACCACCGCCCTCAGATTCGGCAAGCGCCAAGGAAGTATCACCCTCGAGGACCGTCTCGATCGTTCGCGAATCACTGCGGGCGGCGTGTTCCACCCGATCGAGGGAGGAATGATTGAGACCGCGGAGAACCTTCGCCGCACCTACGGAATCACTCGGAGGGACCAGGACCTCTTGGCGCAGGAGTCGCATCGCCGCGCTGCACAGGCCCAACAGGATGGTCGGTTCTCCGAGGAGATCGTCGAGGTCCCGGTCCCTACCAAGCGCGATCCCGAGGCACGACTAGGCGTGGATGAACACGTACGTGCGGATGTATCCATTGAGGATCTCGAACGTCTCACACCGCTTCTTCGTCGCAGTGATCCCGATGCGACGGTCACTGCGGGCAATGCATCAGGTCAGAACGATGCGGCGGCTGCGTGCCTTGTCACCACCCCGAACCTCGCCGAGGCGCTCGGTCTCGAACCACTCGTTCGACTGGTGACGTGGGCGACCGCAGGCATCGCGCCTGAGCGCATGGGGCTTGGTCCCGTTCCCGCGGCCAACAAGGTCCTCGCGCGAGCAGGGCTCTCCTTCGCCGACATGGATCTCATCGAGATCAATGAAGCATTCGCGGCGCAGGTACTCGCCTGTCTTGGCGAATGGGGCCTTGGAGATGACGACCGCGCTCGGATCAACGTCTCAGGATCGGGAATCTCCCTAGGACACCCGATCGGGGCGACGGGAGCGAGGATCCTTGCCACACTGACCTATGAGCTTCGTCGACGCAACGCGCGGTACGGACTCGAGACCATGTGTATAGGTGGGGGACAGGGTATCGCGGCCATATTTGAGAGGATGTAGCGCTCCGAACGCGGCGAGTCGAGGCTTCAGATGTCGTTGGTGGCGGAGAGGCCGGACCGTCGTTGCGCGAAGTATGCCTCCGCACTCAGGTCACTGACGATCCTGCCATGACGGATCTCGATCACTCGCTCACACAGCGCACGGATGGTGGGGAGATCGTGGCTGACCACCAAGAGTGCGAGCGCACGATCGGCGACCTCTCGCGCGAGGAGCGCAAGGATCTGGGTCTTTACCTCTGCGTCGAGCGCACTCGTTGGTTCGTCGGCGACGAGAAGTTCTGGGGAGGTGACGAGCGCCCGCGCGATACACGCTCGTTGCGCCTGTCCTCCCGAAAGCGAACTCGGATACCGGGCCGAGAATTCGCTACCAAGGCCGACCTCTCCGAGGAGCGTGCTGACTCGTTCTTTTTGTTGCTCAGCCATGCCGTGTGCCGCCATGGGCTCCCCAATGGAGCGTCCTATCGTCATCTCGGGATCGAGCGAGGACAAAGGATCTTGAAAGATTGCGCCGACCTCCCTGCGGAGAGGATGGGCAGCGTCGAGGCGCTTGGCATTCAGTTCGAGACCTCGATAGCGGTACGAACCCGAACTCGGTCGCCTAAGTCCAAGGACGATCTGGACGAGGCTCGACTTGCCTGCGCCTGAAGGACCGACGACTCCGACGCGCTCCTTTGGAGCGAGCGAGAAGGAGACCTCAGAGAGCACCTGATGTGGTGCGTTCCGGGGACCCACGAGGAGTCCGACTCGATCGAGTTCCAAGAGTAGAGGCGGCGTGGTCACTGGTACGCATCCTCCATGAAGGGATGATGACAACGTACGAGACCCCCCGCAGGCGAGGTGGTCACCTCTGGCATGCTGCGTGCACACTCGGTGGTGGAGCGCTGGCAGCCGAGCCGGTAGGGGCATCCTTCCAGGGGAATCGATTCCACCGGGCTTGCTGTCTCTGGCGGGTCGAATTCGAGTACCGCACCTTCCTCGAGGGCGCGAGCGGCGGCAACGATGGCGCGGGTGTAGGGATGGGAGGCGTGGTTGCGAATGGTATCCGCGCTCGCGAGTTCGACGAGAAAGCCCTCGTACATCACGGCGATCCGATCACACGTGGACAGTGCCACAGAGATGTCATGAGTGATAAGGAGGAGACTTGCGTGTCGTTCGCGAATCTGCCTCATGAGCAGCCCGAGCGTACGCTCGGAAGATTCATCATCGAGCGATGCGGTTGGCTCGTCCGCGATGACGAGGGCGGGATTGCCGATGAGTCCCTGCGCGACCAGTACCCTCTGGCGCTGCCCACCGGAGAGCTCGTGTGGGTAGCGCGTGAGGAACGACGTGGCCGGATGAAGACCGACCTCGTCGAGCGCCACCGCAACGGCGTGACGCTGCGCATCTCTGTCAGTAATGTCGGCGTCGCGCAGGCGTAGTCGCAGGGCCCGTCCGATCGTCATCGTCGGGTCGAGCGCTTGGAGAGGGTCTTGGAAGATCATGGACACCTGACGACGTCTTGTCGAGTTCGCTTCGCCGCGCGGAAGGTTCCATGTGATCGTCCCGGACCTTTGCAAGGTATCGGGGAGCGCTCCACAGATGGCAAGGGCGGTCAGCGTCTTACCCGATCCAGATGCGCCAACCAGTCCGACGATCTCGCCAGATGTGATTTCGAGATCGATACCTCTGAGTAGTGGTCGTTGGGGCGCGCTGATCGAGAGATCGTCGACGGTCAGTAACACTGCTATCGACCACCACGTCGTCGAGAGGTTCGGGATGAGGCGAGATAGTCGCCAACCACGTTGCACGAGAGGATGACCACGACGATCGCCACGATCGGAAAGACTACGAGCCAGACGTCGCGGCTCAGGTAGTTCTGAGCTTCCGCCAGACTTGCGCCCCAGCTAGGCGTTGGTTGTGCAGGTCCGAGTCCAAGATAGCTGAGACCCACCGATGCAATGACGCCGATCGAGAAGGCCAAGAGCGTCTGGGCGATGAGGAGCTCTATCAGATTGCGAAGTACATGGATTCGCAAGATGTTCCAGGTCCCTCGACCATAGGTACGCGCAGCCATCACGAAATTGGTGCGCATGATGCGAAGCGTCTGCGCCCGAACCACCCGGGCGACAAAGGGTACGAGTCCGATTCCGAT
>JBMFXL010000150.1:0-4885 GCA_049964275.1 Acidimicrobiales bacterium
CGATGGCCCAGAGCTGGCGCGAACGCTCTATGAGATTGCGATCAATTACCCGCGCCTTGGGAGCGTGGGGGTTGTCCCACTTGGAGTCTCTAAGTTCTCAAATGAGTCTCGCATGGTGCCGGCCACGCCTGAACAGGCACGCGAGAGCCTTGCGATCATCGGTGAGTTCCAAGAGACGATGTTGGCCACGCGGGGCACACGATTGGCCTTCGCCTCCGACGAACTCTACATCCTGGCAGGCGAGCCCTTCCCACCGATCGAGGCGTATGAAGGCTTTCCCCAGCACGAGAACGGTATCGGCATCTACCGTGCCTTCGAAGCGGCGTTCCACGGTGACGACGGATACGCCTGGGGGCGACGCTCAGGGTACTTCGACTCGGTCGATGGTGCCCCGAAGGAGGGCTATCGAGCGGTCCGCTACCGGAGCGGGGGACTCCTCGGCCGACGCAACTATCGATCGACCGCGATCATCACCTCGACCTACGGTGCTCATGCACTTGGGACGTTGTTTGCCGACGAACTCTCCTCAGGCGAGCTTCGACTCGTCGTGGTCGAAAATGAGTACTTTGGCGGCAACATCGGGGTAGCGGGTCTCATGTGTGGAGCCGACGTGGCACGACGTATTGCCGCAGAGCCGGAGGAGGATCGCTATCTTCTACCCGATGTCTGCCTGAACGAAGGGATTTTCTTGGACGGAATGTCCGTTATGGAGCTGCCACGAGCAGTCGATGTGATTGCGACCGATGGTGCTGCGCTGCGCCGCGCGCTTCGGCGCCGTCCCTTGGCGGTGAATGCATGAGCGACGAATCAACCACGTCGGGGGCTCCGAGCTCGTTGAATCCGCCGGCCGAACTCCCCCTGGTCGCGATCGTTGGTCGACCGAACGTAGGCAAGTCCACCCTTTTCAACCGTGTGGTGGGGAAGCGACTCGCGATCGTGGAGGAGAAGCCCAAGGTCACCCGGGACCGTAACGAAGCCGTCGTGAGCTGGTCGGGTCGTGAGTTTCGCCTGGTCGATACTGGGGGCTGGCTGCACTCGGGCGATTCTCTTGACGCCAAGGTCTCCCAGCAGGCCGAAGCGGCCGCCAAGGAGGCCGCGCTCGTGATCTTCGTCGGTGACGTGACCGTTGGGGTCACCGACGAGGATGCGGCCGTCGCACGCATG
This sequence comes from Acidimicrobiales bacterium, assembly GCA_049964275.1. Taxonomy (GTDB): domain Bacteria; phylum Actinomycetota; class Acidimicrobiia; order Acidimicrobiales; family Acidimicrobiaceae; genus JAJYZP01. Next base: position 1,165 of record JBMFXL010000150.1, read on the forward strand.
CTCCAGCGCAGCCACTGCCCAACCGTGGTGGTCGCGAACAAGGTCGACTCCGAGAAGGCCGAGCTTGGGAAGTGGGAGTTCGCCCGCCTCGGGCTCGGGGAGCCCTGGGCGCTCAGTGCGTTGCACGGTCGCATGATGGGCGACTTCTTGGACTATGTCGTGGAGACGATCGATGCCCCAGAGGAGATCGACGAGGACGAGCTTGCGTTCGGGGGTACTCCAAATGAGGAACAGCGACCCGATGGGATCGCCGTTGCGATTGTTGGGCGTCCCAATGTCGGCAAGTCGACCCTCTTCAACGCGCTCATCGGCGAGGAGCGGTCCGTGGTCCACGACATGGCTGGTACGACCACCGACGCGGTCGATACCGTCATCGAGCGTGACGGTGAGAAGATCCGATTCATCGACACTGCGGGTATGCGGCGCAAGGGCAAGACGGCGTCGGGCACGGAGTACTTCTCTATGGTTCGCTCGCTCAAGTCCATCGACGAGGCGGACATCTGTCTCCTGGTCATTGATGCGCGAGACGGTATTACCGCACAGGACCAGCGACTCGCCGAGCGAATCGACGCTGCGGGTTCTCCTGCGTTGGTGCTGCTCAACAAGTGGGACTTGTTGGACCTAGATGACAAGGCCATGGTTGAGGCGGAGGTGACCACCAAGCTCGGGTTCTTGGCTTATCTCGACCCCATTCGCATCTCCGCACTTCGCGGTCGCAACGTGCACAAGATCTGGAACGCGATCGACGATGCCAAGGAGGCGTATCGTCGACGAATCCCCACCCGTGAGCTGAACAAAGTTATCGAGTCGCTCCAGGCTGCGCATCCCCCTAAGGGCACGAAGATCCTCTACGCGGTGCAAGGTGCATCGAATCCTCCGACCATGACCTTCTTCGCCACGCGGGCAGTCGATCCGACCTATCTGCGCTATCTCGAGAACCGTATTCGTGAACGCTTCGGCCTCGGTGCGACACCCCTCAAGATTCGTGTCCGGCGCCGAAGCTCGTAGTTTCAGGGCCTTAGGCACTCCTTGGTAGAGTAGTGGGGTGCCATGGTGTGAGCAGTGTGCCAAGTTCCAAGATGCCTCTGATATCGATAAAGAGGGTCACTGTCCAGTTTGTCGTAGCGTTATCGCGGCACCGAAGAAGACCCCGTGGCACTTCAAGCTGCTGTTCGTCGCAACGGTGATCTATCTGTCTTATCGCGCCTATCAGCTGGGATTTTGGCTCTATCATCACGTGTGAGGGAATCCTTCGGGTTCGGGAACTAGGCAGAATTTACTATGAAGTCCTGTTCGTATGAACCTTGGCGATGACGAGCACGAGGAATAAAGTGTCAGTGTGATGTCACCCTCCGTGTTGTTAGTTGATGACTCGGTTGAGATCTGTGCTTCTATTGAGGAGATGCTGCGCTTCAAGAGCGCGTACGCACACGGGCTCCTTATCGAACGAACTCACAGCGTCCATGGCGCGCTCGGATTCCTTCACGAGTCCCGATTCGGTGTCGTGGTGGTGGACTACCGACTCTCTGACGGTGTTGGTTCCGAGGTCGTTCGGAAGGCGCGTGATTGCTGTGCAGAGACGCTGGTGATCGGCATGTCCGCCGATGATTCACGTTCGGTACGTGAGGACATGACCAACGCCGGTGTGAACCACTTTTTCCCCAAGGTCAATCTTGCTGGACTTGTGACGACGGTCTGTGTTCACTGTGCCACTCACTTGGACGGCGAAACCGACGGCGTCCCCTCGACCCAATAACTCGCTAGAACGCCTGGTGTGCAGCTGCCGCCCCGACGAGGCCGGCGTCATCCCCGAGCGTTGCACGCTGGACATCAACCGTGAGGTAGGTCGGCCGAAGGGTGTGAAAGCGCTCCTCGATGAGGTTGAATACGAATTCACTTCCTAACACAACTCCACCCCCTATTACGAGGCGGTCGACCGAAAATAGGTGTACGATATTGGCAAGCGCGACCGCCGCAGCATGGGAGAGCGCTCGAATGACCCCCAGGCATTCGGCATTCCCATTCTCGGCGGCGCGTACCGTTTCCTCGTTTGATCGCCCAATTCCTGCGCGGGCGATCATCTCCGAGAGCGCCGTTCCCGAAGCCTCGAACTCGACCGATCCCTCACCTGATCCCGCTGCCTTATTGAGATCGATGAAGCTATGGCCCAACTCTGCAATGGAGAGCCGAGTGTGCATGACCTTGCCTCGATAGACGACGGCAGCGCCCACGCCGGTTGAGATCGTCACATACCCAAGCGCGTCGATGTCTTTGCCCGCGCCGAAGTAGCTCTCGCCAATCGCGGCGAGATCGGCGTCGTTGACGAGATGTACCGAGCGCCCGAGCGTGGTGGCCACCGCCTCGGCGGAGAGATCCGCAAGAAAGGTGCGCGGAATGTTGGGCGCGTAGATCACCTTGGACTCGTGATAGTCGACAACTCCTGGGACGCCAACGACCATATGGTCGATGTGGTGCTCAGGGTCGAGCACCTTCGCGAGGTGGGTGAGCCCCTCCGCTGCGCTGCTCAGCGACTTGGTGGCGATGGACTCCTTCGCGATCACTACGCCGTCGCTTCGGCAGATGCCCATGCGGAAATGCGTACCGCCGATGTCAACGCCGAGGTGGTGTTCGAGTCCGTCAGAGCAGAGGGAGGAGGTGTTCATTGTCGTGTCCTCGATGGTAGCGGGGAAGGCGTTCGCATGGGTGTCAGGCCGCGGTCGTCGGTGAGGTGACTCAGCGGCGGTTGTGGTGGATGACTTGGAAGTGTGGCAGGCGATGTTCGATGACGTCGTGGACCCGGTGCTCGATGGGGGACTTGCGGTGTGTGAGGTTGCGCACGGTGTTGATGAGTCCAACGTGGGAGAAGGCCTGAGGGAAGTTTCCAAGCATCGCCTCGCCGGCCGCATCGTACTCCTCGGAAAAGAGCCCAAGATCGTTCGCCATGGTGATAATCCGGCGAAAGTGCTTCTCAGCCTTGTCGGTCTGGCCCGCCATGATTAGGTTATCGATGTACCAAAAGCTGCAGGCCAGGAAGTAGCCCTCACCTGGAGGGAGCCCGTCCACGTTGTCATCGCTCTCACCCGAGTACCGAAGCACGAGCCCATCGTTCGTCAGCTCACGCTCGATGGCTTCGAGCGTGGACGTCATCTTGGGATCCGTTGCCGGGATGAATCCAACCAAGGGAAGCAGCAGCACCGAAGCATCGAGGGTGGTCGAGCCGTAGTACTGGGTAAACGCACCGACGTCGTCGTTGAAACCCTTGGTCATCACCTCGTCGTGGATCTCGTCACGAACCCGTGACCAGCGCTCGATAGGCGCATCGGGGTCGAGGTCTTGGGCCATCTTCACCATGCGATCCATTGCGACCCAGGCCATTGCCTTCGAGTGGGTGAAGTGACGGCGAGGCCCCCGGACCTCCCAGATGCCTTCGTCGGGATCCATCCAGTGCGCCTCGACGAATTCGGTGAGTGCGACCTGGAGCGCCCAGGAGTCCTCGTCGGGTGGCACCCCCAATCGATGGAAGAGATAGAGCGAATCCATGAGCTCGCCGTAGACGTCGAGCTGGAACTGTTCGGAGGCGGCGTTCCCAATACGGACGGGGGCGGACTCAGCAAAGCCCGAAAGCCAGGGGAGCGTGGTCTCGACCAACATGCGCTCGCCGCCGATACCGTACATTATCTGGAGCTGGGATGGATCGCCTGCAGCCGCGCGAAGGAGCCAC
>JBMFXL010000151.1:0-4871 GCA_049964275.1 Acidimicrobiales bacterium
TTTCTCCAGTCGAACCTCCCTGTCGGTTGGAGCGGGATTGGAGCCCTCCCTTCCGAGGAGGTCGCCGAATTTACGACCTCGTGGAGAACGCTTCTCTACGAGAACCAGTTGCTTGCAGTCTCCTGGCCGAAGGAGTACGGAGGAGGTGGACTCTCTCCGCTCGAGCAGGTGGTGATCGCCGAAGAGTTCGCACATGCAGGTGTCCCGACCGGCGGACCAAATGACCCGTTCAGTATCCAAATGGTCGGCAATACGATAATTCGTTGGGGAACCGAGGAGCAAAAGCAGTACTTCTTACCGCGAATACTCTCCGGTGAGCACCTCTGGTGCCAAGGCTACTCGGAGCCGAATGCCGGTTCGGATTTGGCGAATCTCGGATGCCAAGCAGTCCGGGATGGCGACGAATGGGTGATCAACGGTCAGAAGGTCTGGACCTCCGCTGGACACCTCGCGAACTGGATCTTCGTCCTCGCGCGGACCGATCCGAGCGCGCCAAAGCACAAGGGGATTAGCTTTCTCCTCTGTCCGATGGATCAAGAGGGTGTAAACGTCCGACCCATCAAGATGATGTCAGGCGAGTCGGAGTTCAATGAAGTCTTTTTCACGGACGCGCGTACCTCGGCCGCGAACATCCTCGGCGGTGTCGGGGATGGCTGGATGGTCGCGATGACCCTCCTCGGCTTCGAGCGGGGTGAAGCCGCCGCGACCGGTCCGATTCGATTTCGAGGTGAGCTCGATCGGCTTTTCGAACTTGCGCGTGAGCGAGGTCTTACGAATCGGCCCGACATCCGCGATCGACTCGCATGGTGTTATTCGAAGGTCGAGATCATGCGATGGCTTGGTTACCGAGCATTGACGAACTTTCTTTCGGGTCAAGCTCCGGGTTCGGAGTCCTCGATTTCCAAGCTCTATTGGAGCGAGTACCATCGCAATGTCACGGAGCTCGCGGTGGATATCCTTGGTCCCGAGGCGCTCGTACCGCAGGGACGTCGTCCTTCGTCAGCGTTTCAAACCGATGACCCAGGTGCCCCCAACTCGTCGCAATCGTGGGTAAGCACTTTTCTCAATGCGCGTGCCGGAACGATCTACGCGGGAACTTCGCAAATCCAACGGAACATCCTCGGTGAGATGGTGCTCGGACTACCCAAGGAGCCGCGCGCAGATGGGGGGCCTTGGTCCTCGACACGGCAACACTAAACTTCGCCACGTGGATTTCCTGCGCATTCTGAGAAGACTTGTTCGTCCAACGGTTGCGGGTGAGGCATGCCGACAGTGGTATTTGCTTTCAGGGCTGTTTGCATTCCTCCATGGGCGTTCGATCTCACAGGCGCGTCGATATCGAAGATTTCGACTTGAGACCCACAGTGGCACCTCTGGTCGACCTTCGTTAGAGGAACTCGTCAATTTTCTCGAGTGGTCGACGAACCAGCGACGCTTTCACTGAGAATCCTCGACGAGCCCGTTCTTGCGTGGTAGATTGGTCGTAATGGTTCGCGTGCGCTCTCCCTGGATGGATGCCGCTGTGTCCGAGTTGACGCAGTACTGGAGTTCGCACCTCATGCCCTCACCGGCGAGTCGCTGATGACACGGGCCCTTGTACTCAATGCGACGTACGAGGCCCTGTGTGTAGTACCGACGAAGCGTGCAGTCGTTCTCGTACTGTCCGAGCGAGCCGAACTCATCTCGTCGACGGGAAATCGGATTCACGCTGCCAAGTTGCAGATCGACGAGCCATCGGTCATTCGGCTATGGAGCTATGTCCGGGTACCCCCATTTCCTCGTATCGCCGTCTCCAAGCGAGCGATTTTCGCCCGAGACGGTCACGAGTGTCAATATTGCGGTGCTCCGGCCGAGAACGTGGATCACGTCGTACCTCGATCGCGAGGCGGCACTCACACCTGGGAGAACGTGGTCGCCTCATGTAAGCCCTGCAACGCAAGAAAAGAGGATCGGCTTCTCAGCGAGACGAACTTCGTGCTGAGGCGGGCGCCTCGTCAACCTCGAGGGCGGGCTTGGGTGATCTCGATCGGTTCGACACGGGAAGATTGGACTGAGTATCTTCGCGATAGCTTCCGCAACGGAAATCAGGCGGTCTCGGCGTAGGCTCGTATTCACCTGAGGGGAGTACGTGAGCCGGTCCATCGTCAATGGTGACGCACAATCGCTTCATCGCATTCGTCCAGTGTTTTCCGACGCCATTCATGTCGCGCTCCTCCGTCCGACGATGAAGTGTGTGGTTTTCGGCTCATCACAGCGTGAACTCGCGAGCCGCTCTCATGCGGCATTGGTGCGTGCAGGATATGAGTCCGCCGTGCGAGATTCGGGAGGCGGTGCAGTAGTCGTTGGGCCTGAGATGCAGCTCTGGTTTGGGGTCTACGAACGCTACTCGGCGGAAGTATCCACTCGGCCGACGATCAGCACCTCGCTTATCTCGCTGGGACGACGGCTCCAGGAGGGTCTTCGCGCACTCGGCGCCCCTCCAGGGGAAGTGGTGACGACGCCAACTCCTCGCAGCCAGGTCGACTCCTTGATCTGTTTTGCAGGTACTTCGTATGGAGAGATCCTGGTCGACGGAGGGAAGCTGGTCGGGATCTCTCAGCGGCGAACCAGGGATCTCGTGATCAGCCACGTCATGATCTTGCGTGAGCCTACCCAGCACATCTTGTTCGAGCTTTTTAGCGAGATGCTCGGGGATGAACGTGGCGTGCCGCAGGCGACGCTGCGTGAATATGGCGTGGTAACGCCGACACCCTCGGACACGCTTTCGCTCTTCGGGTCGTTGCTCGATCCGCCGCACTCATAGCTCGCCTCTCTACTCCTCCCCGCTCTCCTAAAGAAACGCCAAAAGTGGTGAGAAATGCGCCTTGAGTGGCCGATTTTTCGACCTATTTCGCTCTGTGGTGGGGGAAAGTGGTTTATTGTGGAGAGAAGTGGGGATGAGGGGAGGTGTCAACGTTGCTTTGGTCATCACAAGCGAATGAAGCGAAGTTCTTTGGCGCCTTTGAGCATTCACTTGACGTCAAGGGCCGAATTACCCTCCCAGTGAAGTTCCGTGGACACTTTGGGGACCGCTGCTTCCTTACGCGATCACAGTTCGGTGATCCGTGCGTAGTGGTTTGGACACCCGACGATTTCTTTGGCTTCGCGAACCGTATCAACGGCGAAGCATGGGGCGACGAATCTTCGAGACGGTCCATTCGAACGTGGGCCCGCGAGGCCTACGAGGTTGAACTCGACCGCATGGGTCGAATGGCAATTCCCGCACCGCTTCGCGCATTGGCGGAACTGACGAAAGAGGTCAGTGTCCAGGGTGCTGTTGGAACGATCGAGCTTTGGTCACCAGTTCGTTGGCGCGAGTACAGTGACTCCTCGGGAGTGTCTTCAAGTGAGTAACGACGCCTCCTCCTATCGAAGCCATCTGCCCGTGATGGTGAACGAGGTCGTAGCTGCGTTTCGTGGGGCTCCGGCCGGTGTGATCGTAGATGCCACACTTGGGGGCGGTGGCCATGCCACCGCGATCCTTGAATCGTTGCCGCATCATCTTCTCTTCGGTTGCGACCAGGACGACGAGGCGCTTGCGTATGCCCGTGAGCGATTGCAACCATTTGGCCAGAGGGCGTTTACCGCCAAAAGACGCTTCGGAGACTTCGGTTCGATACTGTTCGATCCTGGTTTTCCATCTCCGCACGACGAGGAACGTCCATGCGTAATTGGCGTGCTTGCTGATCTCGGGGTCTCCTCGCATCACTTCGATGCGCCCGTTCGCGGATTTTCGATCCGCCATGACGGACCGCTCGACATGCGCATGGATCAACAACGCAATGTTCCAACCGCAGCTGATCTTGTGAATTCACTCTCCGAAGAGGAACTCGTCGAGCTCTTTCGTCGGGAGGGTGAGGCGCGGCTTGCTCGCCGGTACGCGAAAGCCATCATGGAGGCTCGACCGATCTCGCGTAGCGGAACCCTCGCCTCGGTGATCGAAGGGGCGACTCCGGCGCCGGCTCGACGCGGCAAGATCCACCCTGCGACAAGAATCTTTCAGGCACTCCGAATCGCGGTAAATCACGAGATGGAAGAGCTCGATTCGTTCCTTGCGTCGCTTCGTACCGTCGTTTCCAATGAGGGCGTCGTGGTCGTGATTTCCTATCACTCAGGTGAGGACAAAAGGGTGAAGGACGCATTCAGGCGTGCGGCTACCGGCGATTGTCAATGCCCTCCGAGGCTCCCCTGCGTATGTGGTGCTCGGCCCTGGGGGCGGCTCCTCTTTCGCGGAGCACAAACCCCGACCGAGGCGGAAATTTCTATGAACCCACGAGCCCGTAGCGCAAGGCTCCGCGCAATGCAGGTTCTTGAGTCGCATGAACGTCGGGAAGAGGTGACCGATGCCTGAGCCCAAGAATGCTGCGCGACGCGCCGAACTTAGGCATCGTCATGTTGCTCCTGACCAGACCTATGCCCCCCCTTCTCTCGTCGTCCTCGAGCGTCCTTCGAGGATCGAGGTCATACGAACTCGCGCCAAGGTGGTCCTTATGGGCTCGGTGTTGTTCGTGCTGCTGGCCGGTGCGGTATTTGCGCGAGCAGAGATGGCAAGCATGCAAAATGCACTGCAGCGCCTCCAGGGGGCGGCGGAAACTACCTCCAGTCAGAATGCCTCGCTCTCCGACTCGCTCGCCAAGCTCTCGTCCGCCAAGAGGATCGTGAGCTACGCGGAGTCCAAGCTCGGTATGGTTCCGTCTCAGACGTCCAAGGTGGTGACCGGATCCAACGTGGGAGCAGCGGTGACCCCTGCCTCGGTTCCTCCAGCTCCCGGCAGTGCACCATACCCACCTGGATCTCAAGTAGCCCCTACGACGACGACTACCACACCTCCC
>JBMFXL010000152.1:0-4867 GCA_049964275.1 Acidimicrobiales bacterium
CGTTCCGACTCCTTCAGGGGGTGGGTGGTGCGCTCATTGCGGCGAACTCGGGCGCGGTCATTGCCGATACGTTTCCTCCGCATACTCGCGGGCGCGCATACGGCTACAACGCAATCGGCTGGAACGTCGGCGCGGTCCTCGGCGTCCTGCTCGGAGGTGTCTTGGTCACCTATGTCTCCTGGCGATGGATCTTCGGCATCAACGTCCCGATCGGCATTGCGGCATATCTCGTCGCGCTCATGGTCCTCAAGGACAAGGGCAAGCGCACCCCGCAACGTCTCGACGTTCCTGGAATGGTGACGCTCGGCGCGGGACTCTTTGCACTGCTGTGGGCCATGACGAGACTCACCTCGGAGAGCTTCAACGCGAGCATCGGTGCGCTTCTCGTCCTCGGTGCCGGACTGCTGGTCGCCTTCGGAGTCATCGAGAACCGGCGTCGGGAGCCCATGCTCAGCCTAGAACTCTTCCGCATACCCACGATGACTCCTTCACTGCTCGCCGCATTCTTCCAGAGTCTTGCCAACTTTGCCGTACTCTTCCTCCTATTCATGTACCTCCAGGGCGTACGCGGAGATAGTCCGATCAAGGCATCGATCGTGCTCGTCCCGGGCTACGTCATCGGCGCGTTCTTCGGTCCGATCGGGGGAAGGATCGCCGACCGCTACGGCTCGGTGCTGCCGGCAACCGTCGGTCTGCTCATTCAGATCATTGCGCTCGTCATGTACGCGCAACTCCAAGTCACCACCCCCATCTGGGTGATCGTGGTGGCCTATATAATTGGCGCTATAGGCGCGGGAGGGTTCTACCCCGCGAATAGCGCCGCGGTCATGAGGGCTGCTCCCTCGGCCAGCTTTGGGATCGCCTCGGGCATGTTGCGAACTTTCGCGAATACGGGCATGGTCTTCTCATTTGCCCTAGCGGTCCTCGCCGCATCACAGAGCATTACGAAAGCACAAGCCTTCGCACTCTTCGTAGGGACCTCGACACTCTCGCGCTCGACCGGCGTGGTCTTCTCTCATGCAATCCATCTCGCGTTCTACTCCTCTACGGTCTTGATGGCAGTCGCGGCGGTGCTCTCAGCGCTTCGTGCACGAAGTGGACTGCGGCCCATTGCCACTCCGCCATCTCGCGGTGAGTTCACCGGCGAAGTGAGCGCCTGACCCCGAAGAATGGCCAGCTCGAGTCGTCTCCCTAGTGTTCCGTACGAGCGGTGTGACCGTTGCTCTGGGTCGAAGTACGGTCTCGCAACTGTGCGAACTGGGATACCTGGCCGATTAGACCAGTGAGCTCCATAGGAAGCAAGATCTTGGAGGATTCACTGCCGGACAATGACTGGAGTACGTCGAGGTAGCGAAGCAGCACCGTAGTCTTGTCGATCCGTCCCGCGGTGCCATCGAGCGTCGCAAGCGCATCTGCGAGGCCCTTGGCCTTCGTCACCGAGGCCTCTCGCTCACCCTCTGCCGCAAGTATGGTCGCCTGCTTCTCGGCCTCGGCTGCGAGGACCATGGCTTGTTTTTGGCCTTCGGCCACGGTGATCGCAGCCTGCTTCTGGCCTTCGGATTCGGTGACCGCCGCACGACGGGAGCGCTCCGCAGACATCTGACGGGTCATCGCGTCCTGCACCGCCGGCGGGGGATTGATCTCACGAACCTCGACGTTGGTGACCTTCACACCCCAACGCTCGGTGATCTCATCCAGCTTCGTTCGAAGCGCGATGTTCATGGCCTCCCTCTTCGACAGCACGTCATCGAGAGGCATCTCGCCGACCACGCTACGAAGGGTCGTGGCCGCTACGTTGAGCGCGGCTCCGGAGAAGTTTCGAACCTCTACCACCGAGGCGACCGGATCAAGCACCTTGTAGAACATGATGAAGTCGATCGAGATCGCCGCGTTGTCCGCCGTGATCGCGGTTTGATGAGGAATCTCAAGATACTGTTCTCGGAGGTCCACCAACGTAGTTCGATCGGTGACGGGATTGAGGAACACGAGTCCCGGACCTCGTGCACCGATTTCCCTACCAAGGCGGAAGAGCACGATTCGTTCGTATTCGCGGGCAATCCTGATCACACGCCGAGCAACCACCACGAGGAATAGAACGACCAGAACTCCAATCACGAGTCCAATTGCGAGACCTGTCATGTCAACCACCTCAATTGTGTAAATGCTGTGAGTCGTGGTGATCCAGCGGATCTGGGACCACCGAGACAATAAGACCTTCGACCTCGGTGACGAGGACCGTGGTACCTTGGGGAACATCTTGATCGAGCGCGCGCGCCTGCCAGAGCTCTCCGGCGATGCGTACCATACCGGTGCCGCCGATCGAGGTTGTGGCGACACCTCGTCTACCAATGAGCCGTTCGGAGCTCTTCACGCTGCGACGTACGTGTTCACCACCGTGTCGTATTGCCCAAAGTCCGAGCACTACTATCGCCAGCGAGGCTGCCACAACGAGGCCACCCACGCCATACAGCAGTCCACGATCCGCAGCAGGAGAGCTCGATTGCACCGCGATGAGGACGACGATCGCGATGATGAATGTCGCGATGGACACGGTCGTGGACGAATGAGGCCCGAAATGCATCGAGGCGACCGCGATGCCGCCGAGGACTACAAGTCCGAGAATCGCAACTATGACCATATTGGCCTCCGTTATCCCATGTTATCGCATTGAGAAATTAAGTGACAGATGGGTTCTTTCGGGATCATTGCCCCCAGACCTCGGAGTTTCAGTAGCCTGCTCAGTAGCGATGACGACGACAAGCCCCACTTTTCTCGCACCCACCGAACCAAGGTGGCTGGCATGGCTCCATGCACGGGATCCCGGGAGCCAGCGACTCCGGACCGCGACGCTCACCGTGGCAGTACTCGTCGCAGGCATGGGAGCCGAGTACCTGTTCGTGCGGCTTACCGGTGCACTTCAGCGACGGGTTCCGGCTCACGCGAGTGCGTCGGTGGTAGCCGCGATCTCAGGAGCGAACCATGCCATGACCGTCGTAGCGCTCATGATCGCCGCGCTCATCGCACTGTATTCAGGGACCAGTCTGGATGAGCCTACGCGTGCGCGGATGCTCGTCGCAGCCCTCCTCCTGCCTATACCACTCGTCGTGACTTTCGTTCCGACCCTCATTCTCGGGGAACATCGCCTTGGAATCCTGTGTGCCATGCCCCTCGTGCTCGGCGTAGGGACGCTGTTTCGAAGATTCGGTCCGCGAGGAAGCTCCGTCGGCCTTATTGGGTTCATGGGTGTGTTCTTCGGCTACTTCTTGCATGGCACGATCTCGACCTCCCAGTCGGGATGGATCGTGGCTGAGGTAGCCGTCGCAACCACCGTGGTCATCGTCGTACGCTGCCTTATCGCGCCGCCCAACCCGCAAGCCAACCTCGAGAGCACGCTTCGCTCCTATACCGAACGAGGTCGTATCGTGCTCCGCCGCCTTGATCAACTCATCGAGGAACCAAGCACAGAGCGAGAGGCGAGCCTCGCGCGTGCACTGACGCAACTGAATCAGACCGCGCTCCGAATAGACGGCATCCTTCCCGACGAATCGGCAAGCGACCCACTGGGAGACAACGTTCGCCGACTCCTCTTCGACCTCGAACTCTCCCTCACCAACGTCGCACGATTTACCGCCGTACTTCTCCAAGACGCCTCCGATCCCTTCTTGGGCGAGGTGATTCGAGGCTGGCTCGGCACGATCGCGAGCGAAGGTACGACACTCACCACCACGGAGATACTTCCGAGCTTTGCGACCTGGCTCGAACAAGCAGAGGAGGGATCCGCTCGCCCGATCCTCCTGCGTCGTCTCAGCGCCAGCCTGAGCTACCTTTCTGGAAGCGTCGAGGGCTGGAGAGGGCTTCGACACTCAATGACACATTTCTCGTCTGCTCATGACGACGCGACGCATGCGCATGCGCTGCGTACGCCCACCCCTACGACGACCGCAGCACCTGCGGCGGCAGCCTCGCTCGGGACCGGGCGACTGACGATGACTCGACGCGTGGCGATCCAGATCACGCTTGCCGCTGCGCTCGCCATCTTCGTCGGTGACCTGATCGATCCCGCACGCTTCTACTGGGCAGCACTCGCCGCATTGCTGTGTTTCGTCGGAGCCAACAGCTCCGGGGAACAGATTCAAAAGGGAATTGGTCGTGTCGCTGGCACCCTTGGGGGCATCGTCCTCGGCCTCCTCCTTGCTCACCTGATTGGCAGAAGCGCGATACCATCGTTCGGCGTGCTCGTGGTCTTCATCTTCATTGGGGTCTATCTCGTGCAGGTCAACTACGCATTCCTGTCCCTTGGCATCACTGTTGGGATCTCACTGCTCTACGTGCAGCTCAACGAACTCTCGACACAGCTCTTACTCATCAGACTCGAGGAGACGGTTGCAGGGGCACTTTGTGGTATCGCGGTCGCACTCCTCGTGCTTCCCCTAGGTGCCCATCGCGTGCTGGTCGCGAACGTCCGGACGTTCCTAGGCGAAGCGCAACGTCTCATCGAAGCCGCATTTCCCACCGACGAAGCGGCGGGGGAGCATCTTGGGGAGATCCTTCACCGTCTCGATGCGGAGTACCAGCGCATGCTGCTGGTCGTCAAGCCCTTGACCTTGACAGCGTTCGGAGAACATCAGTCGACCGACCTCGACATCCTTGCAGCGTGTACGGGAATCCGCAACTACTTGCGCTCGTTGGTCCAAGACGTCCAACGCGAACAAGCACGATGGGGGAGGATCGCGCTTCCCGAAACGCTTATTCCCCTGATTACGGCATCGATCGGCACCCTCGCCGAGGGACTTCTGCCACAGGGCAGCTCCAAGGTCTATCTTCGTTTCTCATCACAGGTCGCACTCGCAGCCAATGGATTTCACGC
>JBMFXL010000153.1:0-4758 GCA_049964275.1 Acidimicrobiales bacterium
CGGGGAGATCACCTCGGGTCGGTCTCGAAATAACTAATAACCCATATGGCGTACCGATCGATAAGGCACGACGTCGCGCGAGAGCGACAAATCTCAGCCAGTCTTCTGCACGGTGGATTCCGAACCGCGCTCCAGATGTCCTCCGCTCAAGGCTCTCCCAGGCACGACGAAATCCCGCCTCCTCAAGCGCCAGGACCGAGTTGAGCGTCTCCGCAGACTTCTCCAGCCAAGTAGCAACTCGGTACTCGTCAAAGCGCCGAGTGTCGGGGTCGATTGCACAGAGCGTGCCGAAGAGGGTGCCATCTCCGGAGCGGATCGGAGCACCTAGGTAGGAGCGAATCGTCGCGTGAAGATTGATTCCTTGCGTGCGAAAGGTGTCGACGGTCCTTGAATCTCCCGCGATTTGAGGTGCCTCTCCGACGACCATTCGAGAGCAGTACGAGTCCTCCCAACGAAACCGATCCCCCGGCTGGATACCATACGTCCGATCTGCAACTTCGAGCATCGTCCAGTCCTCGGCATCGACCCGGGTTACCATCCACGCGCCCATCTCGTACTTGCTCGCTAGACGGCCTACCACCAATCGCGCAACGCCACGAAACCCAGCGTCATCAGGCGGGCGAACACCCACATCGGCAACCTGCGACCGCCACACGTCGTTCGACATAGCATCGGCCAAGGAATCGCTCACACCCGTTCATCGACATCTCAGGCAATGTTCCTAAGCCGGAGTCGTCGAGCGTGCCGTGGCAACGGGAGGAATGATCATCCAGTGAAGAGGATCGGGCTCCTTCGATCGTCACGTTCGATGTCGGACCCTACTCCTGAGCTCACCTTGCCCCCGCATTACCATCGGTCTTGAGGGAGACCTCGACTCACAGACGAACGATCAGACCTCCACCTTCGCGCGGCGTAGCTCCGATTCTCAACACGTGTCCTGATCTTTGCAGTCGGCTCCGGCGGGCTTTCCCCCAAGGCGTAACGCGCAGCAACGCAGATCAGGCACTCCACTTCGCTTTTGAGACATTTAGGCTGGGTGCCTATACGGCCGGCTTACCTATTCGCCGCGCCACCATAGAGGAATGGCAGAATGAACCAAGTCGACAAACAGGAGATTCCCCGAGCGGCCGGCCTGCGAAGCCACTACATCGGCGCGCTCGACACCAGCCTTGCGGGATCGAAGGTCGCTATTTGCGGATGGGTATCGCGCATTCGTGAACAAGGCAAGCAGCTCATCTTCATCGATGTGAGAGATTTCACTGGCATCGTTCAATGCGTACTTCCTCTCCGCGAAGACATTCGGAGCGAGACCGTGGTGCGAGTACGCGCGACCGTGTCGCTTCGCCCCGAAGGCACAGAGAATCCACAACTTTCGACGGGCACGCTTGAGTTGACCGAGTGCGAACTCGACATACTTGGGTCTTCTGAACCAGTCCCTTTCCCGGTTTCAGAGCGTCTCGAGGTGGACGAAACCACTCGCCTTCGCTACCGATATGTCGACATTCGACGGAGCGCTATGCAGCGCAACCTCCGCCTGCGTGCCAAGGTCAACAGCGCAATTAGAAGATCGATGGAGGCCAATGGATTCCTCGAGGTGGAAACGCCCCTCCTCTGGACGCCTACACCAGAAGGCGCACGCGAGTTCGTCGTACCGTCACGACTACAGCAAGGAAGTGCCTATGTGCTTCCGCAGTCTCCCCAGATCGCAAAGCAGCTTCTTATGGTCGGTGGCGTCGATCGTTACTATCAAATTGCGCGCTGTTTGAGAGACGAGGATCTCCGTGCGGATCGACAGTTCGAGTTCACCCAACTTGACCTTGAAGCATCCTTCGTCACCCAAGACGACGTCATGACATTCATCTCCTCTGCGATCGCAGAAACAGTACGTGCGGCGCGAGGCATCGAGCTCGAGTCGATACCCTCCATCACGTGGAAAGAGGCAATGGATCAGTTCGGATCCGACAAGCCAGACCGTCGATTTGGCCATCCATTGATCGACGCAACCGACATCTTCGTCGAGACTTCAGTACGTGCCCTCTCGGCAACTTCGATAAAAGCCCTCGTTGCGCCAGAGCCTGACACGCTCACCCGTTCGCGTTTGGATCAACTCGTGGAACGGGCAAAGTCTCTCGGTGCGAAGGGCCTGCTGTGGTTGCGCGTGGTGGAGGAGGCGGGAGTACGACGCCTCGACTCCCCGGTCGCGAAGTTTCTTACCGAGCAAGAGACCGCTCGACTTATCGAGCGGTGTGAGGCGAATCCGGGCGACGTCATCTTGATGGTCGCCGATGAGTGGCAGCGAGCAGTGGAGGTACTCGGCGCAATTCGCCTGGATCTCGGTCGTCATCTCGCCTCTTCGGATCAGCTTGACTTCTTCTGGGTTCGAGACTTCCCTCTCTTCGAGGGCTATGACGGCGATGGCAAGTTGCTCTCTGCGCACCATCCCTTCACCATGCCGAACGAAGAGGATTTCGCACTGCTCGACGAGGATCCGATCCGAGTCCGATCACAGTCTTACGACCTGGTCGTCAACGGTTGGGAGCTCGGTTCCGGAAGCATTCGTATCCATCGCCATGACATCCAGGCGAAGATCTTCGGCGTACTAGGGATCGACAAGGAGACGGCTAGGACCAGGTTTGGATTCCTTCTGGACGCGTTCACCTATGGTGCGCCCCCTCACGGAGGTTTCGCGTTCGGTATCGATCGACTCGTAGCGATCCTCGCCGGCGAAGATAACATACGCGAGGTCATCGCATTTCCGAAGACACAGAGCGGTTCCGACCCCATGACCGGCGCACCGAAACCTCTTGATAACGGGGTCTGGAGAACGATCGGCGTCCTCCCGCTCAGCCCAAAGACATCTGGATGACCTACGTCAACCACCTAAGTCCCCACTGAGGTGAATAGCCAGCGCTTTAGTGAATGGCGCACGCACGCCCTAGGCTAGAAGCAATGGCAAGTACGATTCGACACAACCAAGACGACGCGGCTCGGGCACGCCTTGATTTGTGGGTCTCGCGACTGCTTCGCGTACCCGAGATAACTACAAATGCAGACCGATCCGCTGAGGCGCAGCGGGCTTTCAGCTTCGCGATGGTGCTCTCGGGACTCCGGTGTATCCTGAGCTACCTCGTATTTCCGATCCTCCTGCCTGCGCTTGGTCTTGGAATCACTGCGAGCGTGGGTGCAGTGATCGGAATCCCGGTGGGGGTGCTCGCGCTCTTCTTCGACATCCGAGGAATCCGACGATTCTGGGTTGCCAACTACCGTTACAAGTGGCACATGACGGTGATCTACCTTGCCGTCATCGGTTTGGTGACCTATCTCGTCATCCAAGATTTCATCCGACTGATCGGTTAGTCTTCGGGGTCTAAACGTCCCCACTCTCCGACCGAGTTCCCTACGAAGGCATTTCAAGAGCCTGATTCTTCCCCTCTCAGAACAGGCCTTCAGGAGGGAGCGCCGAGCGAACGATGTCCAAGATGTCCTCACCATACATTCGGAGCTTTAGCTCTCCAATCCCTTTGACGGCAAGTAGCTCCTGCTCACTCCGTGGAAGTCGAGTCGCGATCTCCTCAAGTTGCGCGTTGTGCGCGATCACATACGCAGGAACATTGTCGTTACGTGCACGACGCAATCGCCAGTCACGAAGTGTCTGGAGCACACCAAGATCACCCGTGACTGCGATCGGCGCGACCTCGTCGTCGGGAACTCCCTGGGCGTGCTCGGCCTCCCGATCGAATTCTTCCGTGTGACGTGCGAGTTGAGAGGATCGATGACGAAACGTCTCGTCAAGCTCGCGCAACATTGGATGCAACTCGAGCGCTCGCGAGTTGAGTCCGGTCAAGAAGAGTCCGTCCAACGTACGCACTCGAGACAGTGCTACATAGCCCATCCCCGGGGCGAACGCGCGTCGAAGGTCGATCTCAGCAGCATCGAGGCTCATACCTTGACTCTTGTGGACGGTGATCCCCCACGCAAGACGAAGCGGTAACTGGGTGATCTCTGCTGCGGGCAGTTCTTCGCTGTCGATCTTCCAGCTATGCAACTCGACACGACGGCTTCGACCGTCTCGTAGTCGAACCACTGGCATACCCTTATCGAAGTCCACCACCTGGCCCTGCGTTCCGTTGAAGTACTCGCGATTCTGTGCATTCGCCACGAACATGACCTCTGCGCCAACCTTGAGCTCAAGCGTCTCAGGTGCAAGCACACCTCGCACGAGATGGTCAACACCTGTCTTGTCGCCACGCGTTGACATCACGAAGCGCATGGTTTCTCCGGGCAGTTGCTGAAGGCGACTCTGGTTGATTGCGTCCACGTCAACATTGTGAGTGTGGAGCCGAAGCGTATCGGGATGGGCCGCGTTCGATTGTTGGATCTTTCGCTGAAGAAGGTCCATTCGACGCTCCGTCAACTCCCCGTCTCGCACGCCTTGCAAGAGGTCGAGCAGTTCGTCCTCGTCCTGTCGATGTTGCTCGGTTAAGTACAGAATTTCAGGATCGAGCTCCGACCAGCACTCGGCCTGGTGGGCAAAAACGGGCTCAGCTCCATTGCGGGTCACCGGTGGGAGCTGCAACATATCTCCGACAAGGATCATCTGGAACCCACCAAACGGACGGCTGTCCTCTCGAATTCTCCTTGCCAGCTCATCGAACATCCTCAGGAACTCGCCGGACAACATCGAGATCTCATCGATGACGACGATGTCGGTATTGCGGTAACGATGCTGGGTAGAGGGACGTGACTGAATTCGCGCGA
>JBMFXL010000154.1:0-4707 GCA_049964275.1 Acidimicrobiales bacterium
CCAAGATTGTCGACGGCCTTGTAGAGGCCGGTTGTGGTGACGTGGTGGTCGTGGTGGGCGGAATCATTCCTACGGCGGATATCGCTTCGCTAAAGACAGCAGGAGTGGCGGAGGTCTTCACTCCCGGTGCGCCGTTGCCCGAGATCTCCGAGTGGCTAGAGACCGAGCTCGACCGACGAGAGCACGCACAGGCTTGAGAGACACCATCGCGAGGTGGTGCTGAGACAAGAAAGGGAGTTCGAGTGGATCTCTTTGAGTACCAGGGCAAACAGTTCTTTGCCCGGTATGGCATACCGACCTCGCCCGGCGACGTCACCGACAACCTAGATGATGCAATCGCGATCTGTCGACGTGTCGAGTATCCCGCGGTGATCAAGGCCCAGGTGCAAGTGGGAGGGCGTGGAAAGGCAGGCGGTATTCGTATCGTCAACTCCGACGACGAAGCGCGCGTGGCGGCGAGTGCGATTCTTGGGATGGACATCAAGGGTCATCGAGTCAATGTGGTTTGGATCGAACACGCGTCGGAGATCGCCAAGGAGTACTACGCGTCCATTACCCTCGACCGCCCGGCGAAGAAGCACCTCGTGATGCTGAGCTCCCAAGGCGGGGTGGAGATCGAGGAGGTCGCGGCGGTCAACCCGGAGGCCATCGTCAGATTACATGTCGATCCGGTGGACGGGCTCCGTCCAGAGGACGCGTCCGCGCTCGTGGCGAGCGCGGACATCGACCCAGAGGCCCGGGCAGGTGTCGTAGAGGTCCTGCTGTCGCTCTATCGCGCATACACGGAAGGTGACGCTGACCTCGTAGAGATCAACCCCCTCGTGCTGACGCCTGCGGGCGCAGTGCATGCGCTCGATGCCAAGGTCACCCTTGACGACAATGCCGCGTTCCGCCATCCCGAGTGGGAGCCTTTTCGTGCAACTCAGGTGCTCGACGGAAGGGAGAAGCTGGCCAAGGAACGCGGGCTCAACTACATCGGTCTCGAGGGCTCTGTCGGGATCATTGCAAATGGGGCAGGACTTGCAATGTCCACTCTCGACGTGGTCAACCAGGTCGGTGGGAGTGCTGCGAACTTCTTGGACCTCGGTGGAGGCGCAGGCGCCGACGTGATGTCAGCCGCGCTCGAGGTCATCAACACCGACGAAAACGTTCGAGCCGTCCTCGTCAATGTCTTCGGCGGTATCACCCGGTGCGATGAAGTAGCCAAGGGAATCGTCGAAGCACTCGACCGGGTCGAACTACGAGCGCCGATCGTGATTCGACTTGACGGGACCCACGCGGACGAAGGCCGAGCCATCTTGAAGGAACTCAATTCGGAGAATGTGCTGGTTGAACCCACGATGATCGCCGCCGCGAAGCGCGCAGTCGCACTCGCGAAGGAAGGGGCATAGCAAAATGTCGATCTTTGTCGACGAGAACACCAAAGTCATTGTGCAGGGTCTCACCGGCTCGCAAGGGCGCTTCCACGGACTGCGTAATCGGGATTATGGCACCAAGGTCGTTGCGGGAGTCACCCCTGGCAAAGGCGGCACCGATGTCGATGGGATACCCGTCTTTGACACCGTAGAGGAGGCTGTCGTAGCTACTGGTGCGACGGCGTCGTTCATCTCTGTGCCGCCGCGTTTCGCGGGTCAGGCCATACTTGAGGCTGCGGCAGCAGGGGTGAGCTTCGTGGTATGTATCACCGAGTTCATCCCGGCTCAAGATGAGGCGATGTTCTACAACCTTCTCCGTCGGAATTTTCCTGGTACGCGTCTTTTGGGACCGAACTGTCCGGGGATCATCTCCCCAGGGAAGTGCAACATCGGAATCACCTCTGGTGACATTGCCACACCAGGAGGACCCGTAGGGATCGTCTCACGTTCGGGGACGCTTACCTACCAGGCGCTCTATGAGCTCTCTCAGAACGGGATCGGTCAAACTACCTGTGTAGGAATTGGTGGTGACCCCGTACCGGGTACGAACTTCATCGATTGTCTGGCGGCATTTGAGGCAGATCCCGAGACGAAGGCAGTCTTGATGATCGGCGAGATCGGCGGATCCGAAGAGGAACGCGCGGCCGAGTTCATCAAGGACCATATGACGAAGCCGGTCGTCACCTACATCGCCGGCGTGACCGCCCCACCGGGGAAGAAGATGGGACACGCGGGCGCGATCATCTCGGGTTCCCAAGGGACGGCACAAGCGAAGATGGAGGCACTCTCTGCGGCGGGCGCGATCGTGGCCGTCAACCCCACGGAAGCTGGCGAAAAGATGGTGGAGCTCGTCAAGGCAATGTGAGGGGTGTTCTCTCGCTCACACGAATAGTCGACAGAGATCGGCGATCATGCGTGCGGACGCGCCCCAGAGGAGGTCGTTCTCGAGTTCGAAGAAGTACATCTCCGATGTTCGACCGTTGCTGAAATCCCAGCGTTCCACATGCAGGCAGGACTCATCGAGCAGCGTGGAGAGACGTACTGGTAGGAGCTCGTCGACCTCCTCGCTTGGTCCGGCAACCGTGTGGTCGTCGAGCTGTGCGAGTATGCGGTAGAAGGTCGATCCGCTGGCGAAGGTCTGCGCGAGTCCGAGCGCACCGATGAGGTTGAGGCGATCCGAGGGAACCTGCACCTCCTCTTCACACTCTCGAAGCGCGGCCTGTACGTAGGTCTCGCCCGTTTCGACGCCTCCTCCTGGAAACGCAACCTCGCCTCGATGGCGTCGAATGCGCCAGGAGCGACGGATGAACAGGATTCCTGGCTCTCCGTCGATCTCGATGAGGGGAACGATCACCGCAGCTGGCCGTCCTCGGTCGTCGCCCTCTGGAAGCCAATGTGGAAGGGGATCGAGTCGCGGGGTGACGTGGCGAACCAGCGCGTCGAGCGTGGAGATCTGCTGTGATGCTGCGCGAGCCCAGTCGGGATACCCCAGCGGTTCAAAGCGCGCCGGGGTTGGTAGTCGTTGCGGGTACTTCGTTGCGTATTCAGTGGAAAGCATGTTTGTGGCCTCGATGTTAGTTGCAAGGGCTGCAGCGACGCTGAGACCCGCAGGTAATCTCAGGTTTTTCCTGGCCAGCCGGTAGGGTGTTGCTGTGAAAATCGCAGTCTTCGCGTCCGGAACCGGCAGTGTCTTCCAGTCGATCGTCTCCTCGGGAATTTCGGTGGACGTCGTGGTGACCGATCGTCCGTGTGGGGCGGAGGAGTTGGCGGAATCGTATGGTATTAGTGCGTGCCGTGTGGCCCGACGCGACTTCGATGGATCGTTCGATCGAGCAGCGTACACCGATCAGGTGGTGGCGCGGTGTCGCGACTATTCGATTGATCTCGTGGTCCTCGCTGGTTTCGGAACGGTGCTCGCATCGTCGTTCTTCGAGCCCTACGGCAAGCGCGTACTCAATACCCATCCGTCGCTCCTGCCGGCCTTTCCCGGTTGGCACGCCGTACGGGCAGCCCTCGAATACCCGGTGCAGATTACGGGCTGCAGTGTGCACGTGGTCGTCCCCGAGGTCGATGCGGGTCCACTGCTGGCCCAGGAGAGCGTTCGCGTACTTCCCGGTGACGATGAGGCGCGATTGCATGAACGCATCAAGTCCATGGAGCGCGTGCTCTACCCAAAGGTGATTCGGGCGTTCGCCGATTCCTTGGAGCGATTGGGCGAGCCGGATCAGGCAATTAGTGAGGTACGTCGACTGCAGTTGACGGCAGAGTGAGAGAGGTAGTACCCATGAGGGCACTTATTTCCGTGTATGACAAAAGTGGACTCGTGGAGCTTGCGAGCCGGCTTGCGGGACTCAGTATCGAGCTCGTGGCAAGCGGAGGTACGTCGAAGGCACTGTCTGATGCGGGTCTTCCGCACCTGAGCGTCGAGGACCTGACCGGCTTCCCCGAGATGTTCGACGGCCGCGTCAAGACTCTCCATCCCAAGATCCACGGTGCCATCTTGGCTGATCGATCCCGTCCGCAACATATGGAGGACCTTGCCTCCCTTGGAGCGGTGCCCATCGACATCGTGGTATCGAACCTCTATCCGTTCTCGTCGAATCCCTCCATCGAGCTCATCGATATCGGCGGGCCGACGTTGGTGCGAGGTGCCGCCAAGAACAGCGACGCGGTGACGATCCTGGTTGACCCCTCCGACTACGACGGCGTGATCGATGAGCTGACGGCATACGGAAGTACGACGCTTGGGACTCGAAGGAGACTCGCAGCCAAGGCATTTGCCCACACCTCCGCATACGACACCGCAGTGGCGACATGGTTTGCATCCCAGTCAGGCTCCTCCACGGAATCGATGACACTCAATCTCCGGAAGATCCGCGACCTCAAGTACGGAGAGAATCCTCATCAGGTCGGAGCTCTCTACGATACCGATACTCCGTCGATCTGGCGAGGTGCCGAGTTTCTGTCGGGCCCGGAGCCCTCTTACTTGAACGTCTTCGACGCCACCGCAGCGTGGCACCTTGCCCACGAGATTGCTGATGCGCCAACCGTGGCGATCATCAAACATGCCAATCCCTCTGGAGTGGCGGTAGATGCCGATCCTCGCGTCGCTTATCGACGAGCGTTCGAATGCGACCCCATTTCGGCATTTGGCGGCATCATTGCGTTTAACGTTCCGATCGACGAATCGGTGGCTGAGGAGATCCTTGCCCATCCTCGTAGTGACGTGCTCCTCGCGCCGTCGCTCACCTCGGGAGCGCTTGCCATGCTCTCCGAGCGGAGGAAGAACTGC
>JBMFXL010000155.1:0-4696 GCA_049964275.1 Acidimicrobiales bacterium
GCAGGTTACATCTTCACCTACAACCTTCCGACGATTCAACATCTCGGCCTGGACTTCTACGGCACTACCAAGATCCTGATCCTCGGCTACCTTGCAGGTGCCTTGCCGTCGACCACTCGGCTTCTCGTTGCACCGGTCTCCCAAGTACAGTCGAACATCGCGGACTCGGCACGGGTCCACGGGTCGAAGAAGGCCCAAACCTGGCTCCACACCCAACTACCGCTCCTTGCCCAGCCCATCCTCTGGGCCTGGTTGTTGACCTTCGCCAAGACCGTACTTGAGCTCCCTATCTCTCAGCTGCTCTACGCACCTTCGCAGATGCCGATTTCCGTGGCGATCAACAAGCTGGTCGCCGGCTACGAGTACGGCACCGGGACCGCCATGTCGGTAGTCGCGCTCTTCGGAACCTTCCTCTTCATCGCGCTCGCACTGGGCATCTTCCGTCTCGTGGCGCCGAAGGGTTGGCGCGCAATGGACAGTGGATTTATTGCACAAGGAGACAAGTAGCATCATGACCCGCCATGGAGGCAATGCGGCCTCGGTCCGCTTCGATGCGGTGACCAAGGCTTACACGAAAGCAAAGACCGCTCTTCGCTCGTTCTCTCTTGAGGTTGAGCCAGGGAGCTTCACGGTGCTTCTTGGTCCTTCTGGATCCGGTAAGACCACGCTGCTTCGATCGCTCGCCGGTATCGAGGGAATCGACGGTGGCAGCATCTCCATTGGGGACACAGAGGTCGCAAGGGGTGGATGGTCGTTGCCACCCGAACGACGAGAACTCGCCATGGTCTTCCAGGACTACGCACTCTGGCCCCACATGACCGTCGTCGACAACGTCGCCTTTGCGCTCAAGCGTCGTGCGCTCTCACCCTCTGCGCGCAAGGAGCGCGCGATGGCCATGTTGGAGCGGATGCAACTTTCCAAGCTGTCTGCGTGCTTCCCTAATGAGCTTTCCGGAGGAGAACAACAACGGGTGTCGTTGGCCCGTGCACTCATCGGCGAGTGTCCCCTCATCCTCTTCGACGAGCCCCTATCGAATCTCGATGCCGACCTGCGCGAGCAGATGCGCCTCGAGATCTCCACGCTCGCCCGTGAGTCCGGTGCGACCAGTATCTACATAACCCACGATCAATCCGAGGCATTTGCGTTGGCCGACGCCATCGGGGTACTTCGTGAAGGAGAACTCCTCCAATACTCTGATCCCGAGACCCTCTACCACTCGCCCGCCAACGCCTTCATCGCACGCTTCACCGGCATCGCGGGAGAGCTTTCTGGCGTTCTCTCCTCAGTCAGCCCTGACGGGCAAGGACGCGTGCTCGTTAGGGGGAAGGGGGCTGCGAGCTTTTCCGGCCGCCTGCTCGACCCTGGGGCGATGCACTCGCCGAGCGTAGCGGTCGCGATCCGAGCAGCGGCGGTGCGACTTGACGCCGTAGACGCGCCATCCGCCCAGGTGCGGGGACGGGTCACCGACGTCGCCTATCGAGGGCGAGGCTATGACGTGGCCGTCGAACTCGCGTGCGGCGGCTCTCTCTCCTCGATCTACTCGAGCTATCGACTCAAGCGCGACACCAACGTAGGCATCACACTTGATCCCGAGGGCACGCTCATCTATCCCTCCACCAAAGCCATCGTTACCCCCATCGAGGGCGAGGAGTCGTGTGACGATGCTCCAGAGGGAGTCAACGTCGCCTCCTAAACGCCGACGGACCCACCTTCCTCGCTGACTAGAGAGATAGGTAGGTTCTGTCGCGGGATACGCTGCGTCAGGCGTCACACCACCAAGTGAAGATCTGTGAACTCCGTCCACCAGGTCGAGGTGAAGCTGTCGCTCGCCCACACGCACTCATCTGCCGACGGCACACTCAAAGAACCCGCCCTTTCCCTTCACGGCGGTGCCGTGAGGGCGAGCTCGGCCTCACGGACTACTCCGCGGGCGGTCGCTGCCCGTAGGTACGAAGTGGAAGCTCCGGCAGAATGATGGCCGCCACCAACGCGAGCACCACGAACGGTATCGCCCAGAGGAAGACTGAGTCAATGGAGTGGACGAACGAGTTGAGCACCGCGTGTCGGACCACTGGCGGGAGGTGGGCCAGCTGGGAAGCACCCGAGAGCGAGGAGGCACTCACGGGAGGGACCGTTCCGCCGAGGTGACCAAGGGAGTCGCGGAGATTCACTGCGAGCCTATTGACGAGGATTGCCCCAAAGATCGAGGTACCGAGCGCACCGCCGAGGGTTCGAAAAAAGGTGATCGCCGCAGTGGAGCTTCCCATGTCTTTGAACTCCACGGCATTCTGCGTGGCCAGCACTACGATCTGAATCGAAAGACCCAGACCAACACCGACGACAACCATAGCCACCGCCATGATCCAGTAGTTGGTTGCGATCTCAAGCCGCGACAGGAGTAAGAATCCGAGCACGAGCAGCGGCATGCCGATGATTGGAAAGATCTTGTACTTTCCATATCTGGTGGTGAGCTGCCCCGAACCCACCGAACCCACGACAATGCCGAAAGTGAGCGGCGTCAAAGCAAGGCCGGAGATGATTGCGGAATCGCCGCGTACCAACTGCTGATACTCCGGCAGGAAAATCACCGCCCCAAAGAGTGCAAGTCCCACCAGGAACGCCATGGCCGCAGAGGCGGAGAAGGTCCGATTGCGGAAGAGATACATTGGAAGAATCGGCTCCCTAGCCAAAAACTCTCGCCAGACGAAGAGGGCGAGCAGCACCGCCGAGCCGACGAAGAGCCCTATGATCTGCCACGAACCCCAAGGATAGGTGGTGCCTCCCCATACCGTGGCGAGGAGTAGGCCGCCTGATCCCGCCGCCACGAGTGCCGCTCCAAGATAATCAATCGAGTGGGACAGTGAATGGCGAGGTAGCTTCAGCACGATGGAGGTCACAATGAGAGCCGCAATACCGATCGGCAGGTTGATGTAGAAGATCCAACGCCATGAGATCGTATCAGTGAAGAATCCACCGATAAGTGGGCCGCCAACCGATGCAAATGCAAAGACGCCTCCGGTGTAGCCCTGGTAACGACCTCGCTCCCGCGGCGAGACCACGTCACCAATGATCGCCAGTGCAAGCGCAAAGAGGCCGCCTCCACCAATGCCCTGCAAGGCTCTGAACCCAATGAGTTCGTAGACATTCTGCGAGAGGCCACAGAGTGCTGATCCGACCAAGAAGATCACAATGGCAACCTGGAAGATATTCTTGCGACCGTAAAGGTCGGAGATCTTGCCATAGAGCGGGGTAACCACCGTCGACGTCAACAGGTATGCGGTCACGATCCACGAAAGATGCGACACGCCACCGAGTTCGGAAACGATCTTCGGCAGCGCCGTCGACACAATGGTCTGGTCGAGCGCAGCAAGCAGCATCGCGAGCATGAGACCCGAGAAGATGGCCAGTATCTGACGATGGGAGTACACAACTCCCGAGGGAGAGGCGTTGGCCGGAGACGGGCTTACCGTTGATTCCGAGGACGCCGCCACAACATTGGGGGGTGTATCAGACATAGTTCCTCCGATGCGAGCCTATCCGCACCTTCTTACCGACACCCAATAACCGGCGCACAAAAGCGTGAATGTCACGAGGGGCTAGGTCCTCTACCTCGGATGGGTCGACCCGGGCCTAGCCTGGCCAGATGGGGCTTCTCCTCCTTCCCTATGACGTCGGCGACGAGGCCGCGGCGGTGCGCGCGCACTACGACGGATTTCTCCTGAATTGGTCACCCGAGCTTCCATGGCTGGACTGGCTCGCAGCACTCGAACTTCAGGCGCAATCGCGAGAGATCACCACCACAAGTGTCCCAGCACTCCAACTCAAGGCGGTGTTTGGCGGCGAGCTCATCGGACGAGTCTCCATTCGATTGGCGCTTAATGACTGGCTCACGCGCTACGGCGGTCACATTGGCTACTACCTCAGACCATCCATGCGAGGTCAGGGTCATGGAACGGAGCTGCTACGCCAGTCGTTGATCATCGCGCGCGCACTCGGAGTACGAGAGGTCCACATCTTCTGTGACGACGACAACGCTGCCTCCGCCCGGGTCGCCGAGCGGTGTGGTGGCATACTCGTTGAGCGGAAACCGGACGAAGACGGACGTACCCTCCTTCGCCTTTACGTCATCGGAGAGTAAGTCAACACGCGCGCTGCACCTGGGTCTCATCTCTCAGACATCGCGTTGGTGTGCGTGTGCCTCACGTCGGGAGCGCGTAGGCGAGCAGGAGAGTCCTAGCGAACACCATCACGACGCCTCCCGCCCCAACAGAGAAGGGCACGCCGTCGCGACATCACCGAGAGCCACTTCGCGCCGCCTCCTCCAAAGAGCGCCTTCCCGCTCTAGTCACATACAGCAATGACAGGCCAACACCCTACGTACCAGGTGCTGAAGGGCCGGATGACCCCACGTCGATCGATAAAGGTCAGCGACGAGGCGACGAGGAAGACGAACAAGTCGGGTTTCGTCGGCCGAACAAAGATCGCCTCAGAGCACATTCGACACGGAACACCTAGAAGCTGACCGTGAAGAGCACGTTCGCCCCCGGGGATGAGCGACCGGCCGAGCTCTGCGAGGCCACATACCGATTACCCCGCGCAGGCGGGGAACACGCAGCCTGACCAGCCGAGTCACCAAAGAGCACCGGATCACCCCCGCGCAGGCGGGGAACACTCGATCTGGTCAAGCCGAGGCCAC